>CAZVCQ010000015.1:0-15852 GCA_964626085.1 uncultured bacterium | reverse complement strand
GCCGTGCCGCCCAGGTCCTGCATCGCCTTCTCAAAGGTGACGCGGGTGCGCAGGGACGGCTTCTCGAATATCAGCGCTCCCATCGCGCCGGGCGCGAGGTCGAGGCGGGGCTGCTGCTTGAGCGTCTGCTTCAGCTCGACTGACTTCTTCAGCAGGCTGAGGATTTCTTCTTTGGACAGGTCATTGATGGATGTCAGGTCTTTGTTCATGGTATGTGGCAACTCCGGTCTTTGTTCTTCACGGTGTCATTCGACTTGTCACGTACATAATCGGCACTGGCCGTCCGCGCGGTGCCTTCCGGGTCCGGCAGTCCGGCACAACGGGTTCAGTCGGCTTTGTCCTTCGGGGCATGGACGGTAAGAATAGGGCAGGAGCGACGCCAGTCAAGCCAGCATCGGACGGAGGACGGAGGAACTAGGAACCAAGAACCAAGAACCAAGAACCAGGAACCAAGTCGGAGGATTGACAGAATGGGCATAGCGCCTAGACTTGGGTCGCAATGAACTCGGACAAGCAGTCGGGCTTCGTTTCTGTTGCCATCGTCAGTGCCGCCTACATCGCGGCGCAGATGCTCGCTGACATCGCGAGCCTGCGCATCGTCGTCATTGCCGGGTTCAGCGTGGATGCGGGCACACTCATCTACCCGTTTACCTTCACCCTGCGTGACCTTGTTCACAAGACCGGCGGCATCAAGACCGCGCGCTGGCTCATTGTCGCCGCAGCAGTCATCAACCTGCTGATGGCCGGGCTGTTCTGGCTGGTGACGAAGCTCCCGCCGGACATGCAGATCGGGGCGCAACTTGAGTTCGGCCGAGTCTTGTCACCGGTCTGGCGTATCGTCATCGCCTCGATAATCGCGGAGGTCGCGTCGGAGCTGGTGGACGGAGAAGTCTACCAGCTCTGGGTCAACAAGGTGGGGCAGAGGCTCCAGTGGATGCGGGTACTTAGCTCCAATTCGGTATCAGTTCCACTTGACTCGGCCCTGTTCTGCGGCCTTGCCTTTCTTGGCCGGATGCCTTTCGCCGTCGTGGTCTCCATCTTCGTCGCGAACATCATCGCCAAAGGTATCACGACTATCATCAGCCTGCCGTGGATTTACCTGGTGAAGGAGAGAAGGCCCGGCACTCCAGCCTCGGCCGGTTAGAGCCGCGCGGACAGCTGGAACCGGACTCTTCCTGGTCCGTAGACCTCGCTGTCGGCGCCGGCGTCGAGACTTATGCCGTGATACGATAGCCCGACACCCCAGGTGAATCCCTTCTCCACGTGGTTGTTCCGGAAGTACCCAAGCCGGACAAATGCCACGTTCCAGAAGCCGACTTCGAGCCCGGAGCTGTAGTGCCAGGCAAACTTGGCAGTGCTCGGAAAGAGGTCACGTGACACGTCACCCGTCAGGAGAGCTGAAACAGGGCCGGGGACGGTTGGCCGCAGCGCGAACCCGAGACGGGCGACACGCGGGAGGATGTCAGCGCTCGAACTGTCGTAGCGAAGGTTCGGGCCGAGGTCGTTGACAGCGAAGCCCAACGTCAGCGAGTTCAATGGGCGATACTGCGCTCCGGCGTCAACGGCGACGGTGAAGGCTTGCCAGTCCCCGTTGATTCCCAGTTCAGGCCAGATCTTCCAGATCCGTGAGTAGATACCCTTGAAAGTCATCCCCGCCGTCAAGGAAGGTAGGACACGGTATGCAGCAGAAACTCCCGGCGCGAGGTCGTAGTTGCGGTATCTGCCAAGGAGATGGCCGTATTCATCCAGTGCTTCGAACACGCCAAACTGCATGTAGGCGACGCTGGCTGCAAGTCCCAAGCGTTCTCCCTGTCGGTACGCGATACCCGCGTGGTCATAGCTGATGCCGTATTCGAGGGCCATGTGGGTCCACGACGCGGCGGTGTGCGGACCAGAGACGATGCTCGCGGGATTGTAGTAGGTGTTTGCGTCGAGGTCATCGAGCGCCACGCCGGTGTGTCCGAGCGCTACCGTCCGCGCATCCGGGATGACCATAAGGAGCCAGGGTCCCGGCCAGCTCGTCTCTGCGGAGGCTGGCAAGGCCGCCGCGACCAGCCAAAGCACAAGCGCTGCTCGACTCATAACCTCAGGTCGCCTAGGCGCAGGCCGATGAAGAGGGCGGATCCCGTGAGCCAGTTGTCCTGATACGAGGTTCGTATGCGGACGAAGTCTGCGTAGTACCCGATCTCAGGACCAAACTTTACCGGAATCCCGACGTCGACCAGCCCACCCACGCCAACGCGAACGCGTGCGCCCAGTCGGCCCAGGAAACCGTATGCGACACCCCCTCCGGCTGTCCCGTACGCCTGGATCCTGCTCAAGTGCACGGGCACCCACGTTGCCACTGGACCGAAGGCAAAGACGGGCGTGTTTAGAAACAGGTCGCCGTGCAGGGGGAATGTGTTTAGAAGTGCAAGGTCGGCTCCGACCGCGAGGTTCCGAGTCACACTCACCCCGACCCGGAAGAACGGGTCAACGCCTCTGAACTGATAGTAGTCGGGGTCGAACGAGTAGATTGTGTCGCTCGTTGAGTGATAGTCCAGCCCGACCATGCCGAATCGCGTGCCGGTCGCAAACGGCGCAGCCGCCGCAAACGAGGCGAGGAAGAGAATGACCACTTTCGCTCTGACTGGTGGCGTCATCGCCGATACCCGGTGTGAACGTTTACGACCATTACAGTCGTCCGGAGAGCTGGAACCGGACGTTCCGACTACTAGCCCACTCGTAGATACCGGAGTCCACGCCGACGTCGAGCCGAACGCCGCGATGCTCGAGTCCCACTCCCCACGTCCACCCTCGCCAACCGTCACTATCGGAGTACAGGTAGCCAATCCTGGCGAATGCCAGCCGTGCGAACTCGAGTTCTAGCCCGGTACCCCAATGGTACAGGTCGCGCCACTCAGCGGGAGGAAAGAGATCGCGCGACAGCTCGCCAGTCACCGTTGCCGACACTGGGCCGGGAATCGGCGGCCTCACTGCGAAGCCGAGACGAGCAATCCGCGGAAGGAGATCTCCCGCGGTAGTGTCGTAGCGGAGGTTGGGGCCAAGGTTGGCGACCGCGAATCCCATTGTCAGCGCGTCCTGCGGGCGATACTGGACTCCAGCATCGGCTGCGACCGTGAAGGCTTGGCCTCCGCCGCGTCCGATGCCGAGTTCGCGCCAGACCCAATCTGGAACCCAAGACGAGTAGATGCCCTTCGCAGTCACGCCAGCTGACAGGCTGGGAAAGATGCAATATGCGGCAGACACGCTAGGCGCAAGGTCCCAGCTGCGGTATCTGCCGAGGAAGTGGCCCTGTTCGTCCATCACCTCGGTCTCGCCGTACTGCATGTAGAGCACGTTGGCGGCGATGCCAAGCCTGTCGCTCAGGCGACCGGCGAGGCCGGCGTGGTCGATGCTCAGCTGGTTCCGCAACCAATTGGTGTGCGTCCAAGTCGCAGCGGCACGAGGGCCAAAAGTGATGTTCGCCGGGTTGTAGTAGGTGTTGGCGTCCAGGTCATCGAGCGCCACGCCGGCGCTGCCAAGGGCGACCGTGCGCGCGTCGGGGACATACGTCAGGAACCAAGCGCCCACCACACTCGCCGTGATCGGGGCAACCAGGCCCGCCCCGCCAAGTAAGAGCAGAAGAGCGATTCGCCTCATGGCTTCAGGTCGCTCAGGCGCAGGCCGATGTAGAACGACGATCCCGTGGCCCAAAAGCGGTGATTTGTCCTTACGACCTGTGCCCAATCCCCGCACCAACCAATCTCCGGGCCGAACGCGACCGGCCCGAACCCTAACAGCGCACCCGCCCCAACGTGGAAGCGCCAGCCCAAATCAAGGTCAAATTGGTACGTGGCTCCGGCACCAACTGTGCCGTACGGCTGGACACCGGCGAATTCGGAAGGAAACCAGGTTGCCGCGGGCCCGAACGCGAAGACCGGAGTATTCAGGAACAGGTCGCCGTGTCGGGGGAACGTCCTGAGCAGGGTTAGGTCGGCGCCAAGAGCGAGATACCGGGTCGCGCACACTCCGACCCGAAAGCACGGGTCAACGCTTGAGAACGCGGAATCGAGGCTATTCGAGTAGATCCTTCCGCCCGAGAAACGGTAGTCCAGGCCGACCGAGCCGAATCTCGTGCCGGGCGCAAACGGCTCGGCCGCGGCAAGGGCCGCGAGGAAGGATATGACTGCTGCCGCGCGCCTCGCAGAAGCCATCGCCGAATAATACCCCCCGGCCCGATTGTGTCAAGTCTGGACAAACGCCCGCCCGGGCGCAGACAGGGACCAAGTCGGCGACCCGACTGCCGCGGCGTCATGTCCGCGGTGCTTGGGCTTGAGCTTGGGCTAGTTCGCCTGATCTGCGATGCCGGCGCTTCGCCGGGTGGAATTGTGGCGGTGCCTATTTCTGGCTTGGCCCGAGCACGGTAACGACGTTCCCGTTGGGGACGTAGAGGCGACTGCCATCAGGTAACGCCGCGGGCCCGCCGGGTGTGTCGAACCACAACTCCCGCAGAAGTAAGTTGTCGCTCCGGCGGACGATGTAGCTCGGGTCGTATGACGAGATGACATACACGCATCGGTCACCGGGCAGCATCAGCAGGTGCCATGTCCTACCGAGGGGCCCGGGCAAGAGCCCGATTGAGTCGATGACAGTGAGGTCCGAGCAGCGGAACAGCAACACCTTGCTTGGTTGCAGGCACGCGACGTACGCAGTCTCTCCACTCGGGCTGAAGAGAATGGAGGTTGGCCGGTCTCCGACGCCGCAGGTTCTCTCAATGCTGTGGTCAAGCGTGCTGATGACCGTCAGGCTGTCGTTGCCCATTCCGGCGACGTAGACACGCTGCCCGTCCGGCGTGCAGGTCATCGCGCAGGGGCTGTCACGCACGGCAATGCTGGCGACGATTGAGTCATCGCTGAGCCGGACAACGGAAACCTGGTTCTTGGCCGCGTGCGAGACGTAGAGGAGCGTGTCGCCGGGCAGCAGCGTCAGCCGGTCCGGAGCTGCAGGCAGCGGTATCGTGTCTACCACCGAGTTGTCTGTCGTCCGGATGACGGAGATGGAGTTGCTGCCGTGGTTTGCGACATAGACTCGCTCGCCCGAGGAGGACGCAACGCAGCAGGTCGGGCTGGACTGCACCGGGATGCGCTGAGTGCAGGAGTTCGTGCCGGGGTCGAGCAGATAGACGGAGTTGTCGTCGCCGCTTGTAACGTAGACCGCGCTTCCGTTTGGCAGGGCGTAGGACCACGACGGGTGGTGGTCGAGTTCCACTTCGGCGTAGACGCTGTCCGGATGCGTGAGAGTATCAGGGACAATGTGGACGGTGCAGGGATTGGACCAGTCGCCGCCCCTGCGGTCGAGCCAGAGCCAGTCACCCGACTCGAGATTCAACAGGCGGCATTTCACCACGTACGTGCCAGGCTGCGCGTAGGCGTGTACAATCGGCGAGCCCAAGTCGTAGTGCCCGTTTGAACTGCTGTCGCCCCAGACGAAGTCGCCCACAGTCGTCCACCGTTTTCCAGATTGCTGCGTGAAGGTTATCCTGAACTCGGTAGGGGCACGAGTCCAACCCGTATCAGGAGCGGAAAGAGTGGGCTTCGGCGGCTCGGGCACGCTATGGCAGCCCAGCAATGACGCCAAAATCAGTCCCGCCAGCACCAGAAGGCGCATCCTCATCGCGGACATGATAGACTCACGGGCGGGGGTGTCAAATTCGGGCAAGCTGGAGGGGCTTCCCAAGGAACTGCCCGAAGGCAGAGGCGGAGGGCAGAGGAGAGGAATGAGGAGCGAGGATGGAGGAGCAAGGACAGGGCAAGAGGGAAAGACGGAGGAACGAGGCTGCAGGAGTGAGGATGGAGGAACGAAGGCGGCGGCTTGGCTGTGGTGCGTCAACGCAGCCTGGTGGTGCATTTCGCGCGGAGCGGGTAGACGAACGGAAGCAGAACGTGGGGATTCAGCGGCAACTGCGTCGGAAGGCTCGCGAGTAGGCGGCAAAGAGACTGCGGAGCGCATTGCGGAACGGCTCGCGCAGGACAAGGTGAAGGACAGCGCGGAGGGCACTGACAAAGGTGCTGCGGAGGACACCACGCTAGACCTCGCGTGAGGCACCGAACTGGGCCCGGCGCTGGACCTCGTGCTGGACGCCGACAAGGGCAGGACAAGAGCCGTCGCAGAAGGCCTCGCAGAGGTTGCCGCCAAGGACCTCGCGAGAGACCTCGGAAGAGACTCCGCGAAAGGCCTCGCCGAAGGCGTCACGAGAGGCCTTGCGAAAGGGCCTGCGATACGGCCCAGGGGGCATAGGAGGGGGGAGGGGGAAATGGCGAATGACGAGTGACGAATGGGAGAATGGAGGTTCCAACCGGCCGGAAAGCGCCCAGAACAGGTCGGAATGGGCGTCAGAGGGGCGGGAACGGGGCCGTATTGGCCGCTTCGGTGTCGGTGCAGGAAGCGGCCACACGCTCTGTTAGAGGCAGCACCGGGCGACTTGCCGAAAACCCGGATTCCCATTATAATGGGAGTAGAGACGTCCCAAGATGAGTCGAGAAGACGACCGGTTTCAGGTGACCCGCGAGGTTGGGGCAAGGCTGCGCCGGCTGCGACTTGCGGCCAAGCTCACTCAGGCGGAGTTGGCAGCGGCCACCGGCCGGGGCTGGCCCAACACCATGGTCTCGAAGCTTGAGGCCGGCGACTATCCGAATCCCGGAATCGCAGTCTTGGCCGACTATCTGCGGGCGTGCCGGGCGAGCTTTGACGACCTGTCGGAAATGCTGAACGAGTACACTTCGCGTCCGACGCCGGCCGAGCAGCAGGCGCGGAAGGCAGTGGTCAAAGTCGTGTCGCAGCTTCCGGCCGAAATCGGTGGGCAGGCCGACAGCTACGATATCAAGACGACCGTTGCTCGACGGGCCGAGCGCAAGTCGCCGCTCTCTGCGGAGGAGCGCGTGAAGCGGGTCGTGAATCTGGCCGCGGCAGCGAGCCGGCGTAAGCGGCTGGACATCCTCGGGAAGTACCTTGAGGGCGAGGTCGGCGGCAGGCTGGTTCTCACCGAACGGCAGTTTCTCTCCCGGCTGGCGAGGAAGTTCTGGGGTGCGCTGACGTCAACGCGGGGAAAGCCGGCGCACGTGCGGGTGAGGCGGATGGCGCGGGCGTTCGGCGAGGGTGTCGCGGAACACGTGTTGTCCGCGGACAAGGTGCGGCTGGTGCGGGACCGCGTAGTTGACCTGTTCGCCATGATGGAGACGACCGGCGCGTTCGGGGCAGTGCCGGAGCCCAAGCCGTATCGCCGGCCGACTGCATCGGACCGCTCGCTGAGGGGACTGAGTCCGGCTCAGATTGCCCGGCAGGCCTACATCGGCGAGGCGCTGGGCGAGGCGATGGCGGCGGTCCAGACCAAGGACCGCCCCCGGGGTGAGGCAGTGACGTGGTACAACTGGCTCACGCTGCTCGCGAGCGCGGCCTACGATACGCTGCCGGGAACACCGGAGCGGGAGAAGGTCTTGAGCGAGGCACTCAAGGACCAGTCCGATAAGGAGCAGGCCCGCAAGTTCGCCCAGCTCGCGCTCGACGGTCTCGACCGCTTCCTCCGCCGCAAGTAGCAGCCGGCAGGGCCTTCCACTGCTGCCCGCCGGTGCCTCTGGGCCAGCGCTCTTGTCGGTGTGCTTGCCATGTCTGTCCCTCCGTGCTACAATCGGCCATGGTCGCACGCAGGCTGCTCATCTACGTGGACGCCTCGGTCGTCGGCGGCTGTGAAGACGAGGAGTTCAGCGAAAGCAGCCGGGCGCTTTGGGAGCGATTTCGCACCGGACGACATACGCTGGTGCTGTCGGAGCACACGATCCGGGAGTTGGCAGGCGCTCCGCCCGCAGTCCGGGGCCGTGTTGCGGAGATACCCTCAGAGAACCTTGTCGTGCTTCCAGACCAGCCCGAGGCCGTTGCTTTGGCTGAGGCGTATCTGAAGCACGGTGTGCTCGGGCCGGGCTCACACTCGGATGCGCTGCATATCGCCTTGGCCACGATTCGCAGGGTGGACGTGCTCGTAAGCTGGAACTTCCGCCACATCGTGAACCTCGGCCGTATCCGGTTGTTTAACGCCGTGAATCTCGAACAAGGATATGGAGTGCTGGAAATCCGTACGCCCAGGGAGATACTGGATTATGAGTAAGGCATTCGATGCCGTCGCGTTCATGCGCAGACGCAGGGAAGAAATCGACCGCGAAGACGAAGGTCTGTCCTGGGAAGAGCGGGCGCGCAAGACGCGGGAATTGCTCAGCAAAGACCCGCTGTGGCTGCGCCTCAAAGACCGCGTCGCGGAGCCCGTCACTGCCGAGCCGACGGCTGTGAGCGACAAGCCGCGCTAGCGCGGACCGCACAGACAAAGAGCTGGCCCGCAAGTCCGCCGTTGTGCGCGCTAGTGTGGCGCCGACCGTTCCCTACTACTGCAGACTGCCAACTGGAAACTGGTCACTCGCGCCAGCGCGCGGCGGCCTCGCCCGCTTCCTCCGCCGCGGATAACCTCAGCCCCCGTACCCGATATTGTACCACGGAGAGCACCAAGCGAACATGACTGTCTGATCTCCTCACCCTCTTGGTGTCTTTGTCTTCGTGGTGAATTCCCAAGTTGGATTCAGGGCACAACTTTCTGCTTGACTCCGACCGGAGCCGGATTACACTCTCGACTCTATGGGAGTTGGTTCCTTCCCGGCCTTGACTGGACTTGAAACATGGTACGTGTCTATCGTCCCCTCTGCAATGTTGCCGTCGTCAGAACGGAGGAGAAAGTGAAAGCGACCTCGCTTGTACTCTGTCTGGTCCTGCTGCTGGTTGGTGCGGCGCAGGCCAATGACTCGCTCAACGTCCGGCTCATCGGAAGCTGCGACACGCCAGGCGACGCGCGGGGACTTGCGGTGAGTGGAAGCTACGCCTTCATCGCGGACTGGAACGCCGGGCTGCGCGTCATCTCGGTGGCTGACCCTGCCCACCCGGTAGAAGTCGGACACGCCGACGGTCCCGACTCAGCGATAGGAGTTGCAGTATCTGGCAGCTATGCATATGTCATCGACTTGTCGGCGGGCTTGCGCGTAATTTCGATAGCCGACCCGGCTCATCCAACCGAGGTCGGGTACCACGACACGCCGGGCCTCGCCTACTGCGTGGCCGTGAATGGCAACTACGCCTACGTTGCAGACATGGACTCAGGCTTGTGGGTCATCTCAATTGCTGACCCGGCTCATCCGACCATGGCCGGTCACCTCGACCTGCAGTGGGCACTGAGCCTTGCGGCTTCTGGGCACTTCGTCTACGTAGCGGACCACGACTACGGGCTGCGTGTGATCTCCGTGGTCGATCCGGCCAGCCCCTTGGAGGTCGGGTACAACGACTCTATTGGCATGACCACCCGCGTCGCCGCGAACGGCGGCTATGCCTATGTTGGTGGCGGCGACGGCCTATTCGTCATCTCGGTGGCCGACTCGTCCCACCCGGTAGAGGTCGGCCGGTGCAACACGGGCGACGCCGTCAATGGCTTAGCGTTCGACGACTATGTCTATGCAGTCGGCTACTCCAAGCTCTACGTAGTATCCGTTTCCAGCCCGACTTTCCCCGACACGGTCGGGTACTACCACAAGCCGTTTTGGGATGCCCGCGCCCTCGCGGCGGCCGGAGACTACGTCTATGTCATCGGCGACTCGGGGCTATCGGTATGCCAGCGCTATGACGCGGGAGTCGAGGAAGCGACGAACGCCGAACTGCGAACGGCGAGGGGCAAGCCGACGGTCGTGCGAGGGGTGCTGATGCTCGGCGCAGTAGACCGTAAACAGCAGGTAGAAGACAGAGCCGAGCTGCTGGATGCGACTGGACGCAGAGTGATGGACTTGAGGCCCGGCGCGAATGATGTGAGTGCGCTCGCGTCCGGAGTGTATTTCGTCAGGGGGCGATCAGCGACCAACGGTGAGCGGCCGGAGGTAAGCGTCCGCAAAGCTATCATTGGCAGATAGGAGGCCTCGGGATGACATGCATCGGAAACGGAATGGGCTTGGCAGCATTCCTGCTGTTCCTGGCCTACCCGCAGGTGCTGCTGGGTCTGGACTCTGCTCCGGCGGCACGGCAGCTCTTCTGCAAGACGCGGCAAAGCGACGCAGGCCCTGACTGGCTCGTTCGTGGACGACCAAACGGTACACACGGGATGAGGATGCCGCTTGGCCCTGAGGGACACGACTTCTTCGGGCCCAATTCCCTTGTGCGACTAGGAGGACTCATGCAGAGTGAGCCAGGACACACCACCTCAACTGGGGAGCAGTCCAGCCGCAACTCGGCAGCCATCTGCGGACTGGAGTTTGCAGGAGCGCTAGTAGCATCGTCAGCGGGTATTGCCGGAGCCTTCTTGGCGGCAAGCGCGATATACAACAAGGGAGATGCCTATGTCCCCGCCGCCGCCGTGCTCTACGGGGGCTCCGTCCTATCGAGCGTTTTCCTGTCAGCATTGGGCACTCACGTCATGGGCGGTTTGCTTGGTCGCCGAGGCAAGTTCAGCCACGCACTTGTCGGAGGTGCTGTTGGTGGGATTGCCGGGGACATAGTGCTGCTCCAGTTCTTGAACTCCGGCCAACACGGAGAACCATCCTGGCCGCTGTTGCCAATCGGTCTTGCCCTGCCCGCCGCTGGATCCGCGATAGGCTACAATCTCTGGAGGGATAATGAGAGAGAATAAGCTTCACCTTCGTCAGTTGGCAGCTGTGGTGTTGTTCGCTGCGGTCACCATCTGTGGCGCACTCCCCGGTTCTTCATCCCCTAGGACAGAGACCTGTTTGTTGCAGCCCTTTTCCGACTCCGTCTGGTTCGACAGCGTGTCCGGTCCCGCAGATACCATCACCACTGATACGGTTCTGACTCTGTCCGGGACAGCCATGCTGCGTGCCAGCCAGGATGCCCCGGGCACGGATTTGTTGGTCATCCTATACGCCCCCGGGGAGACCAAAGTCCATCTGTACTCGTTCGATCTGAGCGCGAACGAGTCTGTGGCCGTGGACTGGCAATATGACTTCGATCCCGAAACTGCGTTCTACGTTGTCCGCGAGTCGCTAATCGATGGCCTCCCCGCTGCACGGACCGATAGTTCGTTCGTCACCTGGCAGTTTTGGGTCTTTCGGCGACCACACGGTGGCGTCGATGATGGCGGCGGCCAACCAACTACAGAGGGAATACCGGCGCCTTCGGTCCTGCGCCGCGTTCCGGCTGGCACAGTCGCATACGACGTGATGGGCAAGATAGTGCCCAACCCGAGACGCGGTATCTATTTCCTAGTGTCAGACTGGGCTGTTGCCCCACGAAAGGTAATACTGGTCGAGTAGAAATCGCCGTTGCGGCATGATGCGCGGCAGTGAAAGACCCGAAGGAGCGTCCGACGAAGGGAGGTGCTCTTTGGTACGCCTCGGAGGCAGTATCAGCCTGGGGATTTCGGGGACACAGAGCTTGTCCAATAACTAGCTGATTCCGGGGCTGTTCGTGCATCTGGTCGAAGGTTGACAACGTCTAAAGGTTAGTGTTAGTTCCCCCGACAATCTGGCTGCGGGCCGAAAGGAGCCATTGACTCATGCCGATCCGTCCCTATGACAACAAGAACCAGCTCTTTCTGTTGCCGCCCAGTGTGAATGAGTGGGTGCGAGTTGACCATCCGGCCCGGGTACTCTCGGACATCGTTGACCGGCTGGATGTCTCCGGTTTCCGGGCCGTGAGCACTGAGGGCCGTCCCTGTTACGACCCGCGGCTGATGGTGAAGGTGCTCCTGTGGGGCTACGCTACCGGTGTACGCGCCAGCCGGAAGATCGAGGAGCGGCTGCACTCGGACGTGGTGTTCATGTGGCTGGCGGGACTACAGAAGCCGGACTTCCGGACCATCTGCCTGTTTCGTAAAGACAACCAACCGGCGATTGAGGGTCTTTTTGCTCAGGTGTTGGTGGTGGCAAAGCAGATGGGGCTCTTGAAGCTGGGACTGGTGGCTTTGGACGGCACCAAGCTGCGGGCCAGTGCCGGTATCGGCAGCTTCAAGAAGGTATCGGAATGGCGGAAGGAACTGGCCAAGGCGAAGGAAGAAGTCCGCCGGATGCTGGCTGATGCTGAGGCGCAGGATGCGGCTGATGACGCGCGTTACGGAAGCGACCGGCGCGGTGACGAACTCCCTGAGGAGCTGATCGACGCCAGGGAGCGGGTACGGAAGATCGAACGGCTGTTGGGCCAACTGGGCGATGGCACCGACGAAAGCCAGCGGGTGAGCATGACTGACCCGGAGAGCCGCTACATGCATACTCAGAGCGGCTCGCAACCGGCCTTCAACGCTCAGGTGGTGGTAACCAGGGACCAGATCATCGTCCATTCCGACGTGACGACGGAGCCGATTGATACCAACCAACTGCTGCCCGCCATCGCGGGTATCGAACGAGTGGCGGGAGCGAAGCCGGAAAAGCTGGTGGCCGATGCCGGGTACAAGAGCGGTCACAATCTTCAGGCGCTGGAGAAAGCGGGAGTGGACGGTTACCTGCCTGAGACCGAAGAGCGTAATATCGGGAAGGTGAAGCGCAACTACCCGGAGTTTTACGGGAAGGAATCCTTCGTCTACGACAAAGAGCGGGACTGCTACACCTGTCCGGCCGGGCAGACGTTATTGCCGAGGACCAGGATGAAACGCAAGACCAAGTACTCAGATAGCGTGTCGACGATTTACGCGGCCCCAAGAGGAGTCTGTCGAAGCTGTCCGCAGATGAAGCGCTGTACGAAGAACCAGGCGGGACGGACCATTGCCCGGGATCAGTATGATGAAGAGCGGCAGCGGATGCGACAGAAGCTCGCCACCGATGAAGGCAGGGCTATCTACGGAGAACGGAAGTGCATTGTTGAGCCGACCATCGGGCAGTTGAAGACAGTCGGCGGCATCGCACGGCTGCTGCTACGCGGGTTGTTGGGTGCCAAGATCGAGTGGAAGTGGTCAACTACTGCCCATAACCTGCTTAAGATCAGCCGGCTGGTGGCGAGTGGAACCGTCAAACCGGCCTGGGCCGCATAGCCAGAGCCATACTCCGAGTCAGTCGTAACTCAGACGCCGAAGAACAACCCATCACACCGCCGAGAATCGGTGCCGGAGAGGTTTCTGGACAAGCTCCACATTACTTAATTCCAACTGCGGGGCGCGAGTTCAATAGTGAAGCGCAACATCTGGAGCGGAATTCCAGGCAAGCTCGTAACGATGTTTGCGAACGGCGAGCAGAAGCCGGGCTACTACTCGGTCGTGTGGAAGGGCACCGACGCGCGTGGGCGAAGCGTCGCGGCTGGTACGTACTCCTACGTGCTGAAGTCGGACGGCCGGATAGCGCAGAAGAGGATGTTGCTGGTAAGGTAGTCACCGCCTGATGGACCGACACGGTCTTCAGAACAAGGGCCGTTCGCATACCTGCGGGCGTGTTTGACACCGGCAGTGCGGGCGGCATTATCTTCGCGTGACAATCAGGCCGATGACCGAAGCCGACCTCGACACGGTGATAGAGCTGGAGAAGGCAATCTTCCCGCACCCCTGGCGCCGGTCGTTCTTCCTCTCGGACATCAACCGCCCGCAAGGGCTCTCAGTGGTGGCCGAGGAGACCGGAGTGATTCTCGGCTACGCGGTGGCGTGGGGTACGGAGGAAACCCATCTTGCCAACCTGGCCGTGAGCGAGGTCGAACGCGGCAAGGGAGTCGGCGGCAAACTGCTCGACGAGGTCCTCGCCTTTGCCCGGCGGAGCAATGCTGGTTCCGTGTATCTGGAAGTGCGGGTGTCGAATACGATTGCCCGGAAGTTCTATTCCGAGCGGGGGTTCGTGCCGACCTACTTGCGCAAGGGGTACTACGAGAACGGCGAGGACGCCGTGATAATGGAGAGAGAGGTGGAGACGCAGGAACAGGGATGAAGGGATCGAGAGATCAAGGGATCGAGGGGAGCAGACCAAGTCAGAAGCCAAAAGGCAAAAGCCAAAACGGCGGACCGGCCGCACTGTCGGACAGGGGCCGCGGAGGCCAAGTCAGAAGCTAGAAGCTAGATGTCAGAAGTGCCGAACCACTGAACCGCCGAAGACGAAGGGGAAAGGGGAAATGGCAAAGGGCGGAGGCCGAGAGACAACCGCCAAGGACGCCAAGCCAGAAGCTAGAAGCAACGGCCGACGGGACGCCTGACTTTCTGCGTGAGCGGCTCCGCGAGTTCGGGGCTCAGTCAGGTTTCTGCGCGGCGCCGGCGAGCAGCAAGTCGATATCGCCGGTGACCTCAAGACCGGCCAGGCGGCCGGTGTCAGAGAATTCGCGGGTCAGTCCGCCGCTGACCTTCGCGGACAGGCAGACGTCCACGGTCGCGGTCATCGCTTCAACAATGCGTCCGGTCATGGCGCCTTCGCGAGGGGCGGCCAGGACCCCGCCTTCTTGTCGCAGGCAGTGGATCTCAAGCGCATACCTGCGGTCCTCGACCACGAGAGTCAGTTCGTCCGGCGAGAGTTCCAGCCGAGAGACCTTTGCGCCGGTGTAGGTCGCGAAGCGGTAGAGCCGTCCGTGCAGCCAAAGGCCGACGATGTGGCCGGTGAAAGAACTGCCGAGCCAGGGGATGTGGGCGACCGATGCGGTCAGGCAAGCGTCGGGTTCACGGAAGTGGTTGGTCTGGGTCCAGACCCAGGCCTTGGGGAATGAGCGTCCCCAGTCTTTTTCGATGTAGCCTTTGCCGCCGGTGAAGTCCACGCTCTGCCCGCCAAACGCCAGCTTGCCCTCGATCCGGTGGTTGAAACTCAACACCCCATGGTAGCATTCCATCGCCGGCACCATTGCGTACCAGCCCATGACGCCGGGTGAGAGTGGGTGCACCGGCCACGGGTGGACGTCGCGGAAGTGCAGTTCTCCCTTGACCGGGACCTCGGTCGCGATGTCGAGGTTGATGCGGTCGAGCGAGAAACGGTTCGCGCCGATGCGGATATCGAAACGGTTGCGGGCCGAGCTGAACTCACTCAGTTGGTAGCGATGGTAGCTGCTGGTGCGCTTCAGTCCGTCCAGAATCTGGATGAATGCATGCGACTCACCATCGGCGTCGAGCGAGACGCCCGGAATGACCGCGTAGACTGCATCGCCGGCCGGGGAGACGCACTTGAAGTACCAGCCCTCAAAGAACCGGCGATGCTCGCCGAAGCCGTGGTACATTGCCGGCTTCCAGACCGCACGGATGGACTCGAACACGGCAGGTCAGGGGCTACCGCGAGCTGGCACCGGCACGCGGGTCAGCGGGATTCCGTCCAGAGGAGTCCCGATGAGCCCCGGCAGCAATCGCGGCAGCTCGGTGATGCCGGCACCACACCGTCAGCTCCATCGGTCGGCGCAGGTGATCTCGGACAGCGGCTTGCGCGGGCGCGGCTTGGCTTCGGTCGCGGGATAGCCGAGCGGGGTGAGCGCAATCGGCTTGACCCCTTCGGGAATCGCCAACACCTTCTTGACCTCGGCTTCAATGAACGCGCCAATCCAGCACGTGCCAAGACCTTCGGCAGCGGCCGCGAGTATCATGTGCTCGAGGGCGATGGTTATGTCGACTGCCTCGGCTGACCAGTAGCCGCCCATCCCTTTCCAGACCTGGTCGTCGATGCAGCAGGCGCAGATGACGACCGGGGCCTGGCCGACGGAGCCCTGGCCTTTGCAGGCCGGGACCAGCGCCTGGCGGATTGCCGGGTCCTTGACTATGATGAACTTCCACGGCTGGTAGTTCTTGGCTGAAGGGGCGAGACAGCCGGCTTCAAGGATGCGGTTCAGCACGTCATCGGGAACGGGGTCGGGTTTGTATGAACGGACGCTCAGGCGTTTCCGGACAACATCATAGAAGTCCATGAG
>CAZVCQ010000014.1:0-15996 GCA_964626085.1 uncultured bacterium | reverse complement strand
GGCCGTCGGGCGCGAAATCCAGTCGATCCTGTGACTCAATGTCGGGTTTAGGGTCACGGACAGTGTTGACGGGCGGGTGACGGGATCAGGCATGGGGCGAGGTGCTCCCCTGGAACCGAGCCTATCCCGCAGGTCGGCTTGGCGTGACGGCGGCGCTAGTATACGCGCAGCGCCAGGTTCTCAGTGTCCTCGAAGAACGACTGGTACTCTTCGACGTAACGACCCGGGTCGATCTCATTCCATTGGCCTCTGTCTCGCGCCAGGTACCGCTTATGTATCACGATGTACTTCACGTGCGCCGAGCGGAGTTGTTCTCTCTGCGCCGGCAGGTCACCGTATTCCAGAGTATCAACCAGGGAAGGTGAGGGCTTTCGGGTCAAATAGCCCTGCACGATGGGGATTCCGTGGAGGGTCTGGTACATCATGTATCTTGCACGGCGCGACCAGCTCCCGCACGGCAGGTCCAGGATGCCGAAGTCCTTCGTGTGTTCCTGCGCCAGAATCGCCGAGTAGGCGGGCGGCAGCCGCACGTCCGTCGTCTGCCGGCATGGAGTCCAGAAATCCGCGAACATCGCCAGCGCGAGCAGCGCTGCGACCCACTTCCGCTTGCGCAGGAACCCTCCCCGAAGCTGGTAGGAAAACGCAACGGCGACCAGCACGCCCAGGAAGAGGTAGGCGTAGGCCATCGCCCTGCCCGGGGCGCGCGCCGCCGAGATTATGGGGACGTACTGGATGGCCGCATACGGAAGAACCGTAGGGATCACCCGGCCCGCAAAGTGCAGGCTCGCACCGAAGGAAAGCACGAGGAAGAACAGCAGTCCCAACACGTTACGGGCGGCCCTCTTCACCAGCACCCGGCTCGAGGCAAGCAGGAAACCCACACAGAAGACGCCCAGGTACCCGACGCTCTCCCACGCGAAACCCGAGTAGCTGCCGTTCAGCCGCACGACGAACGGAACGCCGGCGAGCCAGTGGTAATGGTGCGGCACAAGAAGACCAAGCACGTCAACCACGTATTCGTCGTAGCCCCACGTGCTCACACCGGGATGCCGAATCGAGTAGAGCAGCATGCGCATCGCCAACGGTGAAATGACGACGAATGTCGCCCCCACTATCACGAGCGAAGCGACAATCGGCCCGGGCATCAGCAGCCTTCTTCTTCGATAGGCCTCGATGCCGTAGCACGCAGCCATGCAGAACAGGGCGAACACCAGGTAGTACCAGGAGCACAGTGTGTTCAAGAGAAAGAACACACTTGCCCAGACGACGTTCTTCTTCGAACCGTCCTGCAGGGACTTGAGATAGTAGAGCACAAAGAACGGGATGAACTGCAGCGAGGCGATCTCGATCTGGCCGAGAGAGTGCGCAAAATGCGAAGGGCTGAAGGCGAAGATGAAACCTCCGAGAAGCGCGGCAGCAGTATCATCAATGAAGTGCCGTATCAACAGGAAAGCTCCGACCCCGGCGACTACGAACGTCGAAAGGACAAGCAGGTTGTATGCGGTCACCGGAGACAAGGGACGACCGACCGTGAGAGCGACGAGGAGGTTGTAGGGGGAGAAAGGATGAAAGAGCAGGGTATACCCCTCGGGCCAGAAGATGCTCGTTGGGTGCAGGAAATCCAGCCTCCCCTGCAAGGCGTGCCGTGCCCACCATACGTCCCAGAGATGCTGCATGTTGTCGGCGGAAGGACCGATCAGCCGGGATGAGAGGTGCGGAATGACGGGATAGAAGAAGGCAACCGTCAGCAGCGAGTAGACGGCGACGGCGGCGGTCGCCTCCCACGCGCGAACGCGGCGCGGCCGCACCGACACGCTGCGCTCGGAGTCCGCATCGATCCTCAGGAAACGACGGACAATGAGAACCAGTAACAGGTAGAAGAAGAAACTGAAGAACGCTGTCACCGCAAACAGGGTGACCTGCTCATCAGCCCTCGCCAGGTATTGCCCAAGCGGCAGTGAACGGTCCCCGGCCAGGCGGCCAATGAGCGGAAGGGCCTTGCCGGAGTATGCCGCAACCAGAATGCGGTGTCCGAAGAGCGCGTACGCCGACAGGCCGGCAGCGAGCAACGTAAGGAAAGCCCCCGTGACCCTGAGCGCCGCTCTCATTTCCCGGCCCACTGGCGCCCTCATGCCGATTCAGCCGACCCCGGCGTCACCAAGACGTAGCGGGAGACCTGCGTCGCGGTGGCCAGCAGGCCCAGAGAAATGACGCCCGCGTGAGTTGAAGGAATTCTTGTCCATGACGCGCCGCTCGGCGTTGACTCACCAGTCATGCCTCAGTATAGGCGGCGGTGCTGATTGCGTCAAGCCGGAGATCTTGCCCATCCCGGAAGCGGCCCAGGAACCCGAGCGTCTCTGTCTTGACTTCGGTCAGGATTTGTCTTAGCTTAGCAGCCTGAAGAGGCAACCATGAGTGTCACGTCCGAGCTGGGCTGCCGGGTGAAGAAGATGTCGGTCGAGATTCTGCATCCGAAGACCGACCGGCACACCCGGACCGGCGCAGAGATTGGTTGCGGACGCATCGCAAGCCTGATCTTCCGGCTCAAGGCAGGTCCCAGCGAGTAGTACGGCAGTGACCCGAACTGCACGTTTCATCGCAACAGCAGTTCTCAGCTTTCTCCTGCTAAGCGGGATCATTCATCGGCTTGCGGTGTCGCTCGGCTACAGCCGGCAATCGGGAGTGCTGCTTGTTGCTGTCTGGCTGATGCCGGTTGCCATCGTCACCCTCCTCGTTGTGTTCAGCCGTTCCGGGCGGGCCGTTCTCGCCCGGATAGCCGAATCACACGCCCGTCTAGTAGTACCCGCCCTTGCGGTCCTGGTCTTCCTATTCACCCTCGTACCTTGCAGGGCCGGCAGCAGATGGATGGTCACCTACATGTCCCTGGCCGGCACCGTCCTCCTTCTTCTTCTGGCGGTCGGCTATCCGATACTGGTACGATTCCTTGCTCTTCCCGGCCGGGCGGCGAATTTCCTGTTGCACCGACTCAAACCCGCCCATTTCCTGCTGCTGACCTCAGGCGCCGTACTCGTCATCACCAACCTGATATCCTGGCAGGTCTTCCAGCACATCCCGCACGTACAGGACACCATCGGCCAAGTCTTTCAGGGCCGCATCTTCGCGTCGGGTCACATCACGCTGCCGGCTCGGTTCGACGACTACTTCTTCAGCTTCATCTACGTCATCAATGACGGCCTGAGAGTGTTCGCCGAGTATCCCTTCGGCCACTCGCTGCTGCTGGCGCTGGGCTCGCTGGTCCACGCCGAATGGCTCATCAACCCGCTGCTCGGGGCGGCCGAAGTCGCCGTGCTCTACTTCCTCGGTAAGGAAGCCTACGACGAAAGAACCGCCCGCATAGCCGCCCTGCTCGGCCTGGCTTCTCCCTTCCTTCTCTTCATGTCGTCTGAATACGTGAACCACGCGTCAGCGCTGCTGTTCCTCTCGCTCTTCCTGCTGTTCTTCCTGCGCACTGTCCGACCGCTGCGTGGAGGGGGCGCGGCTTCGAGCCTCGCCGACCCGCTTCTCAGTGGACTTTCCCTGGCGATGGCGCTCAACATCCGCCCGCTCAGCGCGCTGGCCGTTTCCCTGCCGAGTGCCTGCTACGGCATCTACCTCCTGCTCAAGTCGCGCGGAAAGCTGCTTACCGCGTTCCTGGTCATGCTGGTACCAGTCCTACTTGGCCTCGGCGCGTTCGGCCTCTACAACTACCTGACCACCGGCGACCCGCTGCTGCCGGGGTACAAGGCCTACGGCATGCTGGAGTACAACCACGCGCAATGGGGCCTGGGATTCGGGACCCGTGGCTTCGATGCATGGGGTCAACATACTCCGCTGCGTGGCCTGATTCAGACCGGAACGAACCTCAACGCCCTGAACCTGTTCCTCTTCGAGAGCCCGTTTCCCGGACTGCTCCTGATCCTGCTGCTCTTCGTGGCGTCTCCCCGGAAACCGGCAGATTGGCTGCTGCTGGCTTCGTTTGGTGCATTGCCCGTCCTCTACCTCTTCTACTGGTTCCAGGACCTCTGGTTCGGCCCGCGGTTTCTGTATGAAGGTCTGGCGCCCATCCTGCTGCTGAGCGCCCGCGGGCTTGTCGAGTTCCCGAGGTTCGTTGGGCGAGGGGCAGGGGCCGAAGCCGAAACCGGAACCCGGAACGCTATCGCGGTTGCGGTGGTCTTCTCCCTCACCGTGGCCACCACGGTCGGACTGCCAAGACTGCTCCGGAAGCATGCGTACAACTACGGCGAGTACCAGCGGGTTCGCGCCAAAGTCGCGGAAGGAGGTATCCGCAACGCGGTAGTCTTCCTCGCCCCCCCGCACGCCTTCTACTATGGCGCCGCCTTCCTCGACAACGCGCTCGACTTCCAGGGACCGGTCGTCTACGCGGTGGACCGGGGCGCTGAGAACTACCTGCTCATGCGGCGGTTCCCGGGTCGCACGTACTTCCACGCCGACCCCGACACGTTCTTTCAGATCACGAACGCGGCATCGCTCCGGACCTCACCCGAGGTCAGGGACCTAGAGCAGGCCGGGCAGTTCGTGCAACGGAACGGCACTTCAGAATACCGCCTGGTTCTGCTGCCCTACCGCGAGGCCGGAGCCCTCGTGGACACGGGAACTACGCGCTGCCGAACCTTCCGCGAGGTCAGCTATGACCTGCTTCGCGGGCGGAACAAACCGGCTGACTTCCTCCCGGCACTCGCGGTTTTCATGCCCAGCGACCCGCGTAGGTACTCGCCTTTGGTGGAACCGATGCGCGATGGCAGGAGCTATATCGCCGACGGGTGCCGGTTTACTCTCCTGTTCAGTGCCGATAGCGGCAAGTCAGTGGTCTACGATGTCCACCCGCTCGCAGCCGGTAACGGGGACGTCGGCCCATGAGCCACCGGATAGTCTCCGCGCTGTCCCTTGCCTTTCTCGCCGGGTCGCTCCTGTTCGGGTTAGTAGCCCATCTGACGAACCCGGTGCTCCCCGAAGACGACGCCTACATCACCTATCGCTATGCCGACAATCTGGTGAATGGTCAAGGACTCGTCTACAACCCCGGGCAGCGGGTATTCGGCTCATCAACACCACTCTACGTTGTGTGGCTCGCCGGCCTGCACGGCATTGCCCGATCGGTCCCGACTCCGGAGCTGGCCGTTCGCGCCAACTTCATCTTCTATGCCATCACGATCCTGGGCATCTTCTTCCTGCTCACGAGTCTCGACAGCTCGGCCGCGCTGGCAGCCCTGCTCGCGGGGCTGCTCGCGATGCGGCAATCGCTCCTCCAAGGCTCCCTCGCCGGGATGGAGACGTTTCTCTTCACCGGACTGCTGGTCTGGTCGCTCTGGGCGCTTGTGACGCGCCGGTTCAGGCTGGGCGCGTGGCTGGCTGGACTTTCGGTGCTGGCCCGGCCGGAAGGCGTGCTCATGGTCGTCTTGTTCTTCACTTCCTGGCTCATTGACCGCCGGAGCTGTCCAACAGGGGCCGCTGCGGCCAACTGGCGCGAACTCGTCGGTCTCCTTCTGCCGGGCCTGGCCTGGATCGCCTTTGCCACGCCCTACTACGGTACACCCATCTATCACTCAATTCTAGCCAAGAGCCGGCCGCTGTATCCGCTTCCGGCTGGCAGTGCCCTCCTTGCTCTCACCAACCGGGTCGCCGCCTGGACAGTCGGAGGCTGGACGCTATGGCCGGCAGGCGGGCTGACGATATACCTCATGCTATTGGCTCTCGTGCTGGCAATGGCTGCCTTCGGCTACGTCGCCAGAATCAGGCATAGGATTACCAAGAGCTTGGGCTCCAACGGTCGGCCTGAGACTTCCCGCGATGCTGATGAGCTCCCGGTCTCGCGGCCCCTGCTCCAAAGCAGACCAGCAGTGGGGACGATCGACTATGCCTTGATGGTCCCGGCGCTGCTCGCTCTGTATGTGCTCTTGTACGCGGTCACGAATCCGCTCCTGCTCCCGTGGTATTTTCCACCGGTAGAATGCCTCTGGTTCACGGCACTCGCCTCGGGCATTCTCTTTGCCGCTGCCTGGTTGAGGGACCGTGGCCGTCCCAGGCTTGCGCTCCTCCCGGTCCTAGGGTTGGTTACGCTCTGGAGCGGGCCGGCACTGCTGCCCCTGACTGCAAAGCTCGCTGCCCGCCGCCCGGCAACGGACCTGAGGCTTGAGTCTGTCGCGGACCTGTCGCGCGCGGTCGTCTACCGCGAGGTCGCGGAGTGGCTTAACCGGGTTGTCCCGCCGGGGGATACACTGGTAACGCCGGAGATAGGCGCACTCGGCTACTACTACCACGGCCCCGTCTTTGACGCCTGCGGCCTGGTAAGCCCGGAGGCATTGCCGTTCCTGCCCGTCCCGGCGAGCGAAAGAACTCGCCCGGACGTCGGCGCCATTTCGCTTGAGCTGGTCAAGTCTCTCCAATGTGACATCGTCGTGACGATGCAGGTGTTCGCCTGCCGGAGCCTGTACCCGAGCGACTGGTTCCATCAGAACTACGAACTGGTCCGGCAATTCAAACTGCCCCTGCGGTGTTGGGGGCCGGGTGGAGATACCGTCGATGTGTTTTTCAAGCACGGCGGTCGGGCCAGCACGTGGCGGAAAGCCGGGGAGTGAACGGACGGCTACCAACCCGCGGCACAAGGCATCTCATCGTCCCAGGTCACGGACTGCTCTCAGGGGGCAACCGGCCGGATGTCGTAGACCGCGCACTCTCCGTCTTCGGTTCTGAACAGCAGTTCGAACCGGCAGCCACCGGCAACGTAGTCCCAGCCCCACCACATCGGCGCAAACACGGATGAATACGTGTTCTCGTCTGCAGACATGAACACGCCCAACGCCGGGGCGCAGTTTGCCAAGGCCGAACGGTCGCGACAGAGTACATAGTCAAGGTTGCGGTAGGTCCTGCAGCGCAGCCCGGTCGTGTCGACGAGCGCGCCCGCTTCTCGAAAGGGCAGCAGGATGCAGCGATGGTCGGAGAGCTTGTGCTCTCCGATGAAACGCCCGGCCTCGGCCAGGGCCTGAATGGTCGGCGTGAAACGGAGTGACTCGGCGGCTACGATCTGGCGGATTGTGTCCCGGTTGGCGCGGTAGAAGGTACGTCCGGGGAACTGACACATCATCAGGTAGTTGAAGTCACCACGATCGCGCGCGTATACGACTGGGCCGCGGAAGTCCAAGGTGTTGCAGAGGAACGCGGCGCCGTAGAACTCCTGCAAGAAGGTTCTGGGACCGGCCGGCCCGGTGAAGACAACGGCGTTGTCTATCCGGTTCTGCGCGACCCATCTGCCGATTCGGTTGTCTATACCCCAGTACGAGGAACGGTAGTCGGCTATCACCCGTCGTAGACCGATCACCGCAGTGAAGCACAAAGACAGTGCAAGACCGGTCAGCAGAGTCTCCCGAGTCATAACCTGAGCAGCAGCGCTCACGACCCTACCCACGAACCGGGGAAACTCAATCAGCCCGCGCGCACTCAGCAGCAGCAGCGGCGCCAGGCCCTCATATAGGAACCTGGGGCCGAAAGTCAGAAACTGGAAATAGTAGAAGAAGTAGGCGAAGGACAAGGCCGCAAAGGTCGCGAGAAGCCAGTAGTCGGCCGGGTTGCGAGGCAGAGTAAGGAAGAGCAGCAGTACGAGAACGAGACCCGGCAGCGGGCTTTCGAACAGGTACCGGTTCAGCGCCACAAGGTTGTTGGACGTGTGCACAAGACCCAACAGCGGCGTATGCGGCCCGGGCCAGTCCGGAAATCCTCGGTTCCCAAATCCCACGCCAAACCCCAAGTGGCGGTACTGGAGCATTCCGTAGGCCTCGTATCCGGACATTGTCGCACTCCCGGTAGTCAGGTGGTTGTAGAACGCGAACGCGCCAAGTCCCAGGACGACCGGCAGCGCCAACAGCAGAAGCCGTCCGAGCACCCTCCCCCTTGTCCTGAAGATAAGGAAGACGCTGCCGAGGGCGACCGGTGCCGAGACTGCCAAGGCGGTAAGGGGACGGATGTTCAGGGCCATTGCCAGGCACAGCCCGCTCAGGAGCGGGTCGAGCTTGCGTGGCTCTCCCCTGCCCTGCCTTTCGGAGCGAAGCGTACGAACGAAGAACAGCAGGAACAGAGACAAGAACAGGAGCGACGAGGCGTGGTTCATGTACTCAGAGGACATGAAGAGCAGGAAGGGCGAAGCGGCACCCAGCAGGGCTGCGACCCGGCCGGTCGCTTCGTCATAGACCTCCTTGCCAAGCAGATAGAGCACCACGATCTCGGCTGCACCGAGCAGCGGATTGACCACCCATTCGGCATGGACCAGTGAGCCGAGCGCCAGCAGCAATGAATGGCCGAACGGCTCGACGGCGAAGACCTTTAGCCCATCATTGAAGACTTGCCAGTAGCCGGTGAAGTAGTCGTCGAACCGGGCCGGCAGCCAGACTCGTCCCGAAGCAAAGATGCGGCCCTGGAACACCTGGTTAATGCTGTCCTGAACGTGGGGGATGTGCTGGAACACAAGCCGAGAGGCAAGATTCGCGAACACGAACGTGAAGCCCGATGTCATGGCCAAGAAGTGAAGCGGCTTGAGGTCCCGGAGCAGCCATGATCCGGCACGACGCAGGGCCGCGATGCCCGAACGCGAGACAGGCGGTAACAAGGCGAAGATGAGCAGAATGGCGCCTGTGCTGGAGAGCGCAACCCTTGTGGCTATAACCCAGCCAATGATTTCCGTGGGGATGACCGCGGCCAGATATGCCAGGACAGCAACAACAACCGCAGCACCACGGCTGCGTGACGCCGCGAAGTGACTCAGCAGCGAGCGACCGGTCTGGCTCCTGACGGAAACTACCGTCACAAGCAGCAGCGGCAGCAACCAGATGGCAAGGATGATCGCGGGATGAGTGTACTGAAGGTTGAACCCTCGCGGATTCACTCGGTACCGCGCGATGGCGGAAAGTAGAAGAAACGAGACGCCCAGAACCGCCAGCACAACGCGGCGCACGACTCCCATTATTAGGTCCCTTCCTGAGCGTGGAAGACCCCTGGCCTTCGCGCGGATTCCGATCGAATACCAGAGGGAACAACCATCCTGCTACTCCAGGGCCTTCTCCGTGAGCCGGTTCTGCAAGTTCCTGGTGATTGACATCCGCCTGAAGTCACATTACTTGTCCATGCCATGCGCGCCACGGACTGGGTAGAACTCGGGTCGGGCCACGTCGCAGAGACGATAGGGACGTGACCCGGAGGAGAAGTAGCTGCGATCGGGCAGGAGCGCCATCGTTGTATCGAAGTACCGACTGAGGATGATTCGGAACGTATTCACTGGGGAAATGGAGTCATACAACTCGGCTGACGGCCGCAGACGTACGCCGGACTGCGGCAGGTAGACCGCGTCGAAGATGGCCAGTCGTTCCAGTAGCTCATCGCGCGCCGGGGCGTCCCAGTTGCGTATTGAACCCGGACCGTGGTCGCCCTGGATGACGATGATGGGCGGGCAGGACGACTGGGCCAGAATCCGCCGCACGACGTCCAGGAGGAGCGTATTCAGATAGGTCACCTGTGAACCGTAGTACTCATCGTACCATTCAGGACCCAAGGTGGTGGTAATCGTCTGCGCCAGCCAAGTTCTGGTTTGGTCACTCCCGAGGAAGTGAGACACGCCGGCCGCCTACCCCGCGAGTCGAAAACGAACGGCCCCGTGCGGCGACATGATATGGGTCCACACAAAGACCGGGTGCCGACCAAGACCGGCGTTTGGCAGCTCACGCAGCGTGTACAGCACGCGTTCCCGGTGCAGGTCGACCGGCGATGTGCCAAACAGACCGAGCGCAATCCCGTAGCAGGGTCGTATTCACCAAGAGAGTCTGGAACTCGCTCAGCGACCATCGGGGTGCGAAACGGACGTCGGCGCCGGCCAGGCTGGTACCGACATAGCCCGAAGCGAAAGACACGATGGTGTAACCACGACGGCGCAGAAAGTCGACGAGACGATTGTTCTGGATCATCTGGATCAGCGGGCCGTAATCATCGGATTCCGGCCCAAGAGCCCCGGCTAGGCTATCCAAGTAGGTGAAATTAAGGGACGAAGCAAGTGAAAGATAGGTGACGACATAATTCGAGCGTGCGCGGTCGGCGATGAAGAACCCAAGGCGTGAGAGTTCTTCAAGAAACGCGCTGTTGTCGGTGTGGCAGCGTGACTTCAGCACGTCGGACCGAGTGTAGGCGTCGGTGATGATGTAGTGGATGTCGGGATAGTCCTTGCCCGTTGCCTCCGCGGCCCGCCTGGACGCGCGCTGGATGCGCGGCGGGCGATGGGTGAATGCCTGCACCCCGGTCACCAGATTGACGACGAGGACCGCGGCCGTGATGGAGTTCAACAAGGCTGTAACCTCGAAACGCGTGCCCTGCCTCGGACGCCGCACCACCACCCAAGTCCCGACAACTATCACCAGCGCCCAGAACACGAGCAGGTCCGTCCACGCCTGCCCCTTCGGTCCGATGGTCTCGGCGACGTGACCGTACGAGAAGAACAGCACCAGAAAGAACGATACAACCAACGCCGCCAGCGTCGCACTGCGGTCATGGCCAAGGACAGAGAGATGGATAGCAGCAGCTCGCCGGGGTCGATCGGTATCTTCACACCGTTGTAGGCATAGACGAAGAGAATCGGCGCGACCGCGAACAGGACCGGGTGAAACGGGATAGCACGACGTTCCTGGTTGGTTAGTTCTTGGTTCATGGTTGTTCAAAACGCAAGCCGGAGAACCTTAGGAAACGGCGACGCCGGAAGAAAATCACCGACTGACGTCGCCACTGCTCCCGCGCCTGAAGATGCGCTCGATGGAGGCCTTGACCCGGCGCCAGAACATGCCCAGTGCAAACAGCCCGCCTAGCAAAGAGCCGATAAGTAGCTGCATGACGTAGCTTCCCGTACCCGGGTCCAGATAGGCATGAGCGAGCGACGGCACCAACAGAAGCAGCAACGCGAACACCAACATGCCTTTGGCCAGACGACCGGACGCGAGCTTCATCCGCCCACTCTAGCTCCGAGATCCCAGGCAGTCAAGAAACCGGCTCCAATCGGATTCCCTCACGCTGTATCCACTGAGCCGTCGATGGGCAGGAAACGAGTTCAGCTAGCGTTCCGGCATTCGTCGCCGTCGCAGCGATGTCGCCGACATCAACTCCATCCGACGCCCTCAGCCGTTCGCCGAGAGCCCCAGACCATCGCTCGCAAGCTGAACGCAGTCGTACCGTCATTGACTTGCGGGCGCTGTAGTATCCAATGGTGAGACCCGGTAGATCGAACCATCGCTGAAGTGCGCGACTTCCTTGACGTCGGCGATCGCCTCCAGTTCCTCGATCGAAAACAGGTGCGCGCGGCGGATTCCCTTGAACCAAACAAGATACGCCTCATGCTCGGGAGGCCACCGTCCAATCAGATCGTCATGCCTACTCACTGACTCCGTAGATCCGTAATGCGTCTTCCCGGGTCCCAGTCTAGCGTTCACACCCGATAGCGTCCAAAGAAGATCTGGGCCGTTGCTGTACACGAGGATTCTATCGTTGTCGGACAGCATCTGCCTGGCGTACGCGACTGTCTCGCTCTCCCGCCAGATGTCCGAGCTGAAGGAACCGGCGCCGTTTCTCATGCGACGGACGGTTGTCCGAGCGACGCTCGCGAGCGGAAAGCACAGCCACACAGCCAGAAGCACCGAAGGAACTCCGCCAACGAACGCAGCGGTGCGGCGCTGAGTCGGACCGAACAGGAGTGAGCCGACCTCCAGCAGTAGCAGAGTAACAGGGATGTAGACCGGAGAAAGGAGTCGGTCATCGATTTGGTCGAGCTCCGTAGCGCCAGATGTTACCAGCACTACTGTAATGTAGGACGCCAAGAGCAACACGACGGGAAGACGATCCACGAAGACAGCTCTCAGACTGCCAATCAGTCTCCTTGTCGGTGCCCCAGAGGACAGAACCCTGACTGTCAGCACAGCAAGCCATGCAAGAACGACCAACTCCGATACTAGGCCGAACGTATACCACGAGACCATCGTGCCGGCGGTAGCGACAGCGCTCGCCGCGACAGAGGACGCGGCCGCCCCCCTGACCCCTGTCAGCGTACCCGCCGTCTCGTAATTGCGTACAAGCCAGAGCCCGAGGGGAGCAAGCGACAGCGTCACGAAGGCGACGGCGCGTGGCAACCGTGTCTTGAGTTTGGTGCCGGAAGCGAAGACGATTGCCACAAGCCCGACGGGAACAAGGGCGACGCCGACGTAACGGGTCAGGCATGCCAGCGCAGTTGACAGGGTCATGACTACAAGCGACCACATTCCGTGGCAGTTCCAGTAGCGCTGCGCGAAGACGAGGAAGATCAGTGTCAGCGGGATGAAGAGGCACTCCGACCAGGCGGTTGCGTATACAAGAGAGAGCGGCACGGAGAACAGGACTGCACCGATACCGAGCAGACCGTAGGTAGCGTTCTGCCGGAACGCGGTTCGAAACAGATTAGCTGAGAGACAAATGACTAGGGCGAAGAGAACGGCGTTGACGACATGAGCGAATGTCGCGGGGTCGAGGCCGGTCACATACCCGACCAGTGCCAGCAGCAACGAGTACAGCGGAGGCCAAAGTACCATGGGTTCGCCAGTGTGGAAGACAAACCCCTTTCCCCTTGCGAGATTGCTCGCAACGTCAAGATAGGCCGACGAGAGTGAGGTGATCCCGGCTCCGTACTTGGCAGTCGAGACTAGCACAAGTCCAATCCCTGCCAGAGCAAGGAGGACGACCACTGCCATCCAGCGGCGACGCATGCCTTGAGTCACCGATCCGCTCGCGACCGGGCGTTCGGCGCCGATTTCATCGCCTCCCCGACGCACGGCCGGCCCGGATTTCATCGCGGGATTGTAGGCAGGCCGTCCCTGGATGTCAAATGCGCGGGTGTGCCCGCTCACGGCCCACGGCTGACGGCATTTCCCCTCACCTATGCCCTCTCCCGCAATGGGAGAGGGTCGGTCCGAGCCGTTGCGCCTACGGCGTCGGTGCTGCGGCGTCGAAGACGTCGGTGCGGATTGCCGCGAGGACGGCCGGGTTCAGACCGCGGGCCGCCCATTTGTCGAGCAGAACCTGTGCACCCATCGCGAAGCTCTCGCCCGATATGCCCTGCTGGCGCGACAGCTTGTAGAGCTGCCGCGCATAGTTGAGGTAGGGCACATACATGATGGTGTGCACACCTGCCGCGTTGAGCGTCTGGCGTGCCTTCGTTTCCATCTCGCAGAGGCCTGCCACCGCCGCCTCGTAGTGCTTGAGCATATTCGGCCGCAGGGTGTCGAGCGTCTCTTTCACCCTGCCGGTGTCGGTCTTAATCTGCCAGGCAATCAACCGCTGGTTCGAGTCGGACATAGGAACTCCTTTCAAGTCATCGGTCATCCAGGCCCGGTCGCGCTGTGCGCATGTGGGCCCTCATATAGTTATGTGTCCGCCAAAGCTCGATTTGCTCAAGAATCTTCACCTCATTTCGGGATCTTCCCGTATCTCTATGCAGTGCCGCACGTTAGCGAGAAGGTCTTCAAGAAACAGGCTGAAATCGACGCTCCGCGAACCGGAGGGGGAACCGTTCCCGGAACGGTTCCCGGGGTGAGTCGGACCTTGATTCGGACCGGCAGTCGGACCCAGATTTCGAGCCCGACTTCCTGCTCGAAAGCCGGAGGGGCTGGCGCGGTGATTGTCGGTCTGAATCTCAAGGGCACATCCGGGTCGTTGCGGAAGGTGATTTGAAGGCCGACTTGTGCGGCGACCCGCAGCGCCAGTCTTGTGGCGACTCTGACCGCGTTTCCGGTCGCGGTTTGCGACGCGGTCCTCGGCGCGATTCGTTGACTGACCTTGGCGGCAGGGTAGAATCACGCCGCTGCAGGCCATGAGCGAAGCACGACATCCTGAATCACCCTCACCCCAACCCTCTCCCTCGGAGGGCGAGGGAGCGACAAGGCGCGATGAGTCCATCGCGCTGGTGCGCGAGCGGCTCGCCAGGGCGAAAAACGTGATGGTCATCACCGGCGCGGGCGTCTCGGCCGAGTCCGGCATCCCGACCTTTCGCGATGAGAAGGGCCTCTGGAAGGAATTCAACCCCCAGGACTATGCGACCCGCGAGGCGTTCAAACGCGACCCAGAAAAGGTCTGGAAGTGGTATGACGAGCGCCGGGTGACGGCGGCGCAGGCCCGTCCCAACCCGGCCCACAAAGCCCTTGCCGAAATGGTGCGACCCGGCCGGCGGGTGTTCATCGTGACCCAGAACGTCGACGACCTGCATGAGCAGGCCGGTTCAAAGGAGGTCGTGCACGTCCACGGCTCGCTCTGGCGCATCCGCTGCGAGCGCGACGGCACCGTGTTCGAGAACCGCGAGACCCCGCTGTCCGAAAACCCGCCGCTGTGCATGTGCGGTGAGATCATGCGGCCGGACGTAGTCTGGTTCGGCGAGGAGTTGCCTCGGCAACCGGTTGAGCAAATCGTTCACTATCTGCTCGAGGGTGGGATTGACCTCTGCCTCATCGTCGGCACCGAGGCGACCTTCGGTTACATCGTGCAGTGGGCGTTGCAGGCACGCGAGGCCGGGGCCGTGGTCGTGGACGTCAATCCGCGTGACACCGGGCTCGGCTCGCTGGTGGACGTGCACCTTCGGGGCAAGGCAGGAGAGGTGCTGCCAAGGCTTCTGTAACGGACAACTCAGAATTCAGAAATCAGAGACCAGAATGCAGAAGTGCGGAGCGGACGCCTGGTATCTTGGTGTCTTTGTGGTAGAATCCGGCTATGGACTCTGAGTTCCTGAAGCTCTGCCGGACGCGGAAGTCCGTGCGCCGGTTCGCTGACCGGCCGGTAGAGCGCGAGAAGATTGAGCTTTGCCTTGAGGCGGCCCGGCGCGCCCCGTCGGCCGACAACCTGCAGCCGTGGCGGTTCATCGTGTTCGACAACCCGGAGAAGAAGGAGAGGCTGGCCGCTGCTGTGTTCCGTGGAATCTACGCCCTTTCGAAGCGGTTTGCAGCGGCACCCGTCATCGTCAGTCTGGTGATCAAGGAGAACCTGCTCGTCAACAAAGTCGCGGGCATGGTGCAGGGCACGCAATGGCAACTTGTTGACGCGGGAATCGGCGGCGAGCACTTCGTACTGGCTGCGGCCGAGCAGGGCCTGGGGACCTGCTGGACCGGTTGGTATGACGGACGGGCGTTGCTGAAGCACCTGGGACTGCGCGGCAAGGGATACCGACCGGTGGCGCTCATCGCGCTCGGCTATCCAGCCGCAGACGTCTCCCCCAATGAACGCCCGCGCAAGCCGCTCTCCGACATCGCATCCTGGAACGAGCCGCCGCGGTAGGCGCGACTTCGCAGGCTCCAGTTTTCAACTACCAGTTACCAGCATACGGACTTCTGCCTTCTGTATTCTGGTTTCCGAATCCTGACTTCTGACTTCTCTCTTCTCCTCTATCACTCGATCCCTCTATCCCTCTCCTATCATTGCCAGACCTTCTTGCTGTCGTTCCTCACTAGGACGTTGTTTCGGGTGTCGTTTGTCATCGAGATGACGCGATAGTCTCGCTTCAGCGCCTCGACTTCTTCGTCGTGTTCCTTCATCCCCCAGATTTGGAGGATTACGTCGGGAGCATAGTGTTCTACGGTCCATGATATTGAGTACTTGTTGTGGCCGGGGGCGTAATAGGTCAGAGGGTTCGTGCCCTTCGGTGCGCGATGAGCCGGCATCCTCGCCACCGTGGCATCGTTCATCCCCAGCATGTCTACATACGTTCCGTGCGGAGCCACCCAAGGGATTATCCCGGCAGCATAGACCACTATCTTGGTACCTGGCTCGGTGTGGATGTTCAGCCATCGCGCCATACCGGTCCACTTCTCATACCTGCTGTATGTCCACGGCTTTTCTATCAGCAGAGTCGGCTGGGTTCGCCCATGTCAGGCAGACCAGGGCAACCACCATCACCCTTATATGTCATACTGGATCCATGCAGTACAATCGTAGGTCGCTGATGAA
>CAZVCQ010000013.1:0-16171 GCA_964626085.1 uncultured bacterium | reverse complement strand
TCGTCATCGGCGATGCCCGGATGGGCAAGTCGGAAGGCAACCTCAAGACTATCGACAGTCTGCAACCTGATTTCCTTCCGATGGCATTCAGGTATCTGTGCCACACGGCGAGCTACCGAATGCCCCTGACATTCACTGCAGATGCGATGATGGGTGCGCAGAATGCATATCTCAACCTGGTGCGATTCTGCGAGATAGCGCAGGAAGACAAGTGGGAGTCGGGCCCAGACGAAGTGTGGGTGTCTCCGTATAAGATATTGTTCTCGAAAGCGATCGCCGACGACTTGAACATGCCGCAAGCCCTGGCCGCGGTCTGGGGCCTCGTGCGTGAGGCGCACAAGAGAAGGGACCGCAGGGCGCTGGATGCACTCCTCGAATTCGACCGTGTGCTGGGACTGAAACTCGCAGAGATGGGGCCCGACTCTGGCCGCGAAGCGCCTGCCGCCGTTCAGGAACTCGTCCTGAAGCGTGAGGAGGCGAGAGTAGCCAAGAACTGGGCCGAGGCCGACCGGCTGCGCACACAGATCGGCGAACTGGGTTACCTGGTCGAGGACACACCTGCCGGTGCACGCGTCAAGCCGCGTCCTTGACTCCGGGGCTCGTTTCCGTATCATTCTCGCAGCTAGGAGAAAGGAGTTAGGAGTTAGGAGACCCGGGGCACTGACCGGCCCCCTGCTAACTGCTACCTGCTCACTGCTAACTTCTGTCGGGCCCATAGCTCAGGTGGTAGAGCACTGTGCTGATAACGCAGGGGTCGGTAGTTCGAATCTACCTGGGCCCATTTTCCCATGAGTCGTAAGACCGTCGTCGTCCTCGTGGTCGTCGTGGCCGTGCTGTCGGCGGTCATGCTGGGGCTGCTGCTTGCCTTCTTCGTCGCCGGTTCCACATCCGACGTCTCTGGTCTCAAGACGTGGGGCAAAGGCCTCGGTTACATCGAAATCAAGGGCACCATCGTCGACGCGACCGAGACCGTCCGCCAACTCAAGGCACTCGAACGCAACTCACAGGTCAAGGGTATCCTCATCCGGGTTGACAGCCCGGGCGGGGTCGTCGGCCCTTCCCACGAAATCTACGAGGAAATACGGCGCGTTCGCGACGACGGTACTCCGATCATCGTCTCGATGGGGTCGCTGGCCGCGTCCGGTGGCTACTACGTTTCGGCTCCCGCTACCAGGATAGTCGCCAACCCCCAGACCCTTACCGGCTCAATCGGTGTCATCATGGAGTTCCCGGTCATCAAAGGCGTGATGGACAAGATCGGCGTTAAGGTCGAGGTAGTCAAATCCCGCGTGCACAAAGACATCGGCTCGCCCTTCCGGGACATGACCGACCAGGACCGCGAGCTGCTCCAGGGCGTCGTGACCGACGCCTACGACCAGTTTGTCTCGATTGTCAGTACCGAACGGAAAATCCCCAAGGACAGCGTCCGCGCGTTCGCGGACGGCAGGATAATGACCGGCCGGCAGGCCCTCGCCCTCGGGCTGGTTGATACGCTGGGGACGCTCGAGGACGCCAAACGCATCGCCGCGTCCGTCTGCGGCATCGAAGGCGAGCCCCGGCTCATCCGCACCGGTCGCCGGCTCAATTCCTGGCTCTGGGACTTGCTGGAGGGAACGACCGAGGGGCTGGTCGGCGGTTTCGGGTTCCCCCGCCTGCGCTACATCTACTACTAGCCGCTGGCCGCTGGCGGACCGCCGCTAGCGGTCAAAAACCGGACGGCCTCCGCGCCGGCTTGGTTGCCAGCACAACCGCACGGCGCGCTGTGCGTAGCACCTGTCGGCCTTCAATCAACAACTGCCGGGCCTGTTTGACGTCGGTCGCCTCGCGCACCTGACCGAGTTTCTCCCTCGCCTCCGCCAGCAGCCGGTCGGCATCAGCAAACGCCTCCGTACCGGCACCCGGCGGAATGGCCTTGCGCCGCGCATCGAGTCGGGCAACCAGCCGGTCGAGCTGCACCTCGGCCTCGGCCGCGTCGCTCTTGACCACATCGAGCGTTATCTTGGGACCCGACGCCTTCTTCTTCGGCGCCGTCGCGATGACGATCACGCCGATGATGACGACGATTCCGACCAGACTCCAGACTAGAATCCTGCTCTTCATGCGTTCCTCCCGGTGTCAGCTGCCGTATTGAAGAGAACCAGGAGTCAAGGACTCAGGGATTCCAGTTGCTCGAACCCGGCAATCCGGCAATCGAGTCACTCGAACCCTCGAGTCCTTGACCCTTGGAGTCCTCGTCCGGCGTTCTACTCCCCGCCGGCCTAGTCTCCCTTGTCCTCCTTGCCGGTAATCGCTTTGAGTACCTTCCTGGCTGCGATATAGGCCTTCTGAACTGAGTCCCGCTTGGGTTCCAAGTCCTTCTGCTCGGTCAGCCCGGGCATTCCGGCCATGACCTGCCGGCCGCGGGCGATTTCGTCGGCTATCTTCTGCCACTGCTCGGCCGGCGCGCCCGGATTCATGGACTGCGCGTCCGAGACTCTCCGCTCAAGCTTCTGGAACCGACTCTCCATCTGGCGTGCGAACCGTTCCGGATTCACCGGCGGCTTGCCGCTGGCCTTCGGCTTGGTGACGAGCATCACGACCGCAACCACGACAAGTATGGCAACGATCGTCCAGATTACGATACGACTCTTGCTGCCTTGTGCCATCGTTCCTCCTTAGTGAGCTTCTATCGGACCCGGCCCCGGCATCAGGGCCGCAGTCCGGGTTTTGACTGCCGCTTCATTCCGGCTTGTTACGTCCACAACATCGCTTGTACTTCTTCCCCGACCCGCACGGGCAGGGGTCGTTGCGCCCCACCTTGTCGGTGGAACGCCGGGCCTGGGCCGCCGGCGCCGGTTGGCCTCGGGGGGCCCGGTCGGACTGCGCGGCCGGCGCCGCCGCCGACGCGTCCGGCTTGTAGGCGCGGACCGTCCGTTTCGCCGGCTGCCGCCGTTCCTCGACCCCGCGCACCTGGGCGCGGAAGAGCATGGTCAGCGCGTCCTTGTACAGGTCCCGCATCATCTCCCGGAACAGGTCGAAAGACTCGCGCTTGTATTCGACCAGCGGGTCCTTCTGACCGTAGGCGCTCAGGCTGATGCCCTCGCGCAAGGTATCCAGGGCGTAGAGATGCTCGCGCCACCGACTGTCGATCGCGTACAGGAACACGCTCCGGCAAAGCCCGGCAAACTGCCTGTCGCCCAACTCCTGTCGACGCTCATCATACCGGCGAGAAGCGATATCTGTCAAGGTTTGGCGTAACTCATCCGGAGTCGCGTGGAGCCGGTAGTCCTCCTCCAGCCGGAGGTCGGCGAGGAAAGTCATCGAAAGCTCGCCGCGCAGCCCGTCCCAGTCCCACTCGTCGGTGCGCTTCCCGGCCACGACGGTCTTGTTGACGAAATCGTCGACGAGGCCCTTGGCCATGTCGTCGTAGACTGCCCGCAACCGGGCAAGGGCCACGGGTTCGGGGGTTCCGGGGTTCTGGGGTTCCGGCGGGGCCTGAACCCCTGGACCCTCGACCCCCTGAACCCCTTCTTCGTCTTTCAGCACTGCGTCGCGGATGGCGTAGACCGCCTCCCGCTGCCGGTTCATCACGTCGTCGTATTCCAGCAGGTGGCGCCGGATTTCCCGGTTGCGCTCCTCCACCCGTTTCTGGGCGCCTTCAATCGCCCGGGTGACGAGCGGATGCTCAATCGGCTCATCGTCCTTGGCGCCGAACCGGTCCATCAGCTTGGCCACCCGCTCCGAACCGAAGAGCCGCATCAGGTCGTCCTCCAGCGAAAGGAAGAACCGCGACGAACCCGGGTCGCCCTGCCGGCCCGAGCGCCCGCGCAACTGGTCGTCGATGCGCCGCGCCTCGTGCCGCTCGGTGCCTATGATGTAGAGCCCGCACGGCACGTCTGCGTTGCAGCGCCCGGGCTCCTCCTCCCAATGGGGGCACTTGCCCCCGGTGTCCTGCACGACGTAACAGCTCTCGCCCTTGACGACACCGGCGCCGAGCTTGATGTCGGTGCCCCGGCCGGCCATGTTCGTGGCGATCGTGACCGCGCCGGCCTGTCCCGCGTCCTTGATGATTTCGCTCTCGTGCTGGTGGAACTTGGCATTCAGCACGACGTGGTTTATCCGGCGGCGCCGGAGCATGTCGGAAATCACCTGGGACACGTCGACCGACGTCGTGCCGACGAGAATCGGCCGCCCGCGCTCGTGCCATGTCCCGATTTCGTCCACGACCGCCTCGTGCTTCTGGTCCCGCGTCTTATAGACGATGTCCGGGTAGTCGATGCGCCGGCATGGCTCGTTCGTCGGTATCGCCACGACATCCCGCTTGTAGACGGCGAAGAGCTCGCCGGCGATCGTCACCGCCGTGCCGCTCATCCCGGCGAGCTTTTGATACATCCGGAAATAGTTCTGCAGCGTTATCGTGGCAAAGGTCTGGGTGTCGCCCTGGACGTTGACGTTCTCCTTGGCCTCGAGCGCCGAGTGCAGGCCGTCCGAATACCGCCGGCCCGGCATCAGCCGTCCGGTGAACTCATCGACGATAATGACCTTGCCCTCCTGCACCACGTAGTCGACGTCCCGCTCGAACAACGAGAACGCCTTCAAGAGCGCGTGGAAGCTGTGGAGCAGCTCGCTCTTCCGTGCGTAGCGCTGGTAGACCTCCTCCCGCGCCTTCAGCTTCTCCTGCGGCGTCACGCTCGTGTAATGGTCGACCCGCGCCAGCTCCTCACCCAGATCCGGCAGCACGAACGCCTCCGGGTCCCCTGGCGCGAGCTCCTTCCGCCCCAAATCGGTCAAGGCGACCGAATGGTCCTTCTCGTCGATGACGAAATAGAGCTTCTCATCAATCTCCGGGAACCGCTTGTCCCGGATGAAAGTGAGCTCGGTCCGCTCGAGCAGCGACTTCACGCCCTGCCGCTGCTCGGCCTCGAGCAGCTTCTTGTTCTTCGGGGCCCCGCGCCGGACCGTCAAGAACCGCACGCCCGCCTCCGCCTCGTCGCCCGCGTCGAGCAACTTCAGTCCCTCGGCGGCCAGCCGGTTGGCCAAAAGGCTCTGCTGGCCGAAGACCCGCCGCACCTGCGGCGTCAGCCGGTCAAAACCCTTGTCCTCGGCCTCCACCGGCCCGGAAATGATAAGCGGCGTCCGCGCCTCATCCACCAGGATGATGTCCACCTCGTCCACGATGGCGTAATTGTGACCGCGCTGCACCTTATCCTGCCAGCGGCCGACCATGTTGTCGCGCAGATAGTCGAACCCGAACTCATTGTTCGTGCCGTAAGTGATGTCGGCGTCATAGTGCGGCTTCCGCTCGGCCGGCTCCATCCCCTGCTGGATGCAGCCGACGGTCAGCCCGAGCGACTCATAGACCGGCCCCATCCACTCCCGGTCGCGCAGGGCAAGATAGTCGTTCACCGTGACCAGGTGCGCCCCCTGCTTCGCTAAAGCACTCAAATACAAAGGCATCGTCGCGACCAGCGTCTTGCCCTCACCGGTCCGCATCTCGGCAACCTTCCCCTCGTGCAGAACCATCCCGCCGATGAGCTGCACATCGAACGGCACCATGTCCCAGGCCATCTCCAGCCCGGTAACGGTCCACTTCTTGCCGACCAGGCGCCGGCAGGCCTCCTTCACCAGGGCAAACGCCTCGGGCATCAGGTCGTCCAGTGATTCGCCCTCCCTGATGCGGGCGACGAACTCCTCGGTCTGTTTGGGCAGCTCCGAATCGGCCAGCTTCCGGTACGACTCCGCGACCTCATTAATCCGGGCGACGCTCTGCCAGAGCCGCTTCACCTCCCGGTCGCTCTTGGACGGGACGATGTTCTTCAGGAAACTCAGCATGTCAAAACCCCGGGGCAAGTCCAAAGGACAAAGTACAGAGGACAAAGCAAGCACAAAGGACCAAGTGGAAAGTCCAAAGTCCGGACTTGGTCATTTCCACTTTCTCCTTCACCTTGCCATTTCTCCTTGGGACTTTCCCCTTCGCCCCGCCAGGAGCCGTACCACTTTGTCCTTTGCCCGCCTCACGTCTTCTCCAGCCTCCGGACCGCGCTCTCCATCTCCTTGCGCACGTCCTCGAATCCTTCCTTGGCCAGCGCGGCACGCAGCACGGAGACCTGAGCCGCGTCGCCCAGCGCGGCCAGCGCCAGCGCCGCCTGCCTGCGCACCTCCTGGCTCGCGTCGGAAAGCAGGTGGCCGACCTCCGACGCCGACTCGCGTGCCCGCAGCGAACCGAACAGCTTCACCACTTCCAGCCGGACGTTCTCATCGCGGTCCTTCAGCAGCGGCACCAGGTACGGTATCGCCGACCGCCCCACCTGCCGCACTCCTCGCCAATCCTGCTTTGCCGAAAGGTAGCGCAGCTTCCCCTCGGGGTCGGCCGGTATGCGGCTCTGGGCAGCGAGCGCCTCGGCCGCGGCGCGCCGCACCGCCGCGTCCTCGTCGGACAGCGCCCGGGTCAGGGCCTCGGTGGCGGCTGCATCCGGCGAAAGCTCGCTGGCAAAAGTCCGGGCCGCCGACTCGCGCGCGACCGGATTCCGGTCCTCGGCCAGGATCTGTATTAACTGCCCGACCGCGTCCGGGTACTTCCGCAGAGACTCGACCGCGGCATCACGGACGACCGGCTCACCGTCGCGCAAAGCAAAGACCAGGCGGTCGAGCACGCCGGCCCGTTCCGCCGTTCCGGCCTCGGTCCGGACTATTGCCAGCGCCTGGGTCGCCGCCACCCGCACCTCGGTTTCCATGCTGCTCATCGCGTCGGTCAGGAGCCTGACCGCCTCCGGCGGGTTCGCCCTGGCCAGCAGACGGATGACCGTCACCTTCAGGCCCGGCGGCTCAGTATATGACTCGAGCACGGCCACGAGCTTCGCCGCGGCCCGCTCGCCGCCCAAAGCGGCCAGATGCTCGAGCAAACCGGCCCGCAGGTCGGGAAGACCCTCCTCCTGCAGGTCGGTCAAACCCTCGCGGGCGAGCCTCGGCTCAATGACATCAACCAACAGCACCGGGTCGGTCGCCTTGCCGATAAGCTCCGTCAGCCCGGCCAGCGCCCTGGCGCGAAGGTCCGGCCGCCGTGCCTGGGCGCAGAACCAATCGAGCCTCTCCTCAACCGACGCCGGCTCCCAGCCCCGGGCGAGCAGCACATCGAGCGCAAGCTGAACCCGCTCCGCTCTCGGGCTGTTCAAAGACTCCACAATCACCGACAGACCCTCGGGCAGCTCAACGGCCACCACAACCTTGAAGCCCTCCTCGTGCAGCCTGTACAGCTCGCACAGCTCCTTCAGGTACTGCCGGTATTCAGGATGGCCCCGCTCGTGCTCCGCCAGAGTCCGGTCCAACTCAGCAACTGCCTCCTCAAGCTCCTGCATTGCGGCTGCGTACTCATCCCGGTTCGCCCAACGCCCCAGCTCGCGCAGGCGGTCGCGGAGGCGGTCGATGCGCTCCCGCCCCGGGCCGCTGACCGCCTGAAGCTCCTGCACCCGGAAACGGTTCACGACCCGGGCCGCGACCCCGACTTCGCTCTCCAGCTTCTCCCACGAAACCTGCGGGTCGTCAATCGCCTTCAGCCTGTCTCCACTACCGACTCGCGACTCCCCACCCTCTCTCACCAGAACGGGTAGTCGGCTCACCGCGTCGAGCAGGTAGTCAACACCGCTGCTGGTGCCCTGCTGGCCCGCCTCGGCCAACTGCTGCCTGCCATTCTCGATCGATTGCGGGACGGTCTTGAGGAAGTCAACCAACCGTGCGCTCGGGTCGCGACGTTCTCTCGGGTCGAAGGCCTGGAGTTTCTCCCAATTCGACAGGAAATCATCCAGCGCTACCCGTCCGTCCTTCGGCTTCCGACGCAGAAAGAACATCGCCTACTGCTCAGGCCCCGCCGCCCGTTGGTCGACAAATGCTGCAGGTCTTGTAGTCATATAGTGGTTCCGGCTGTTGGCAGTCAGCCGATATGGGTCAGCCGATCCTCATTCGGCTCTCAAACCGGCGACCGCTGTTGACGCCGATGAATCGGCAGTTGAGCTGCACGGATATTCCCGGAATCGCAGACGATGTTACCGCCGCAGTCGCCTAGTGTCAAGAAACCGCGCCTCTTAGGGGTGAGGGAGAGTAACCGCAGATTGCGTAGACGCGCAGCGTCGCCCTGAGTCCTATCGAAGGGTCGCTCACCCATCCGCAGATTACGCAGATGCCGCAGATTTCCTGTCCGAACCCCGCACTGTCCGACAGGGGCCGCCGAGTCCATGTCAGAAGCTAGCGGCTGGATATCAGAAGTCAGAAGTGCGGAATCCGACCACTGCCAACTGCGAACTGGCAACTGGTAACTCGCGCGGAGCGCGCGTGGGCATTGGCGCATGGGGCTTGGACATTGACTGCAACCTGCAGACTGCAGACTGGTCACTGCTGCCAAAGGCGGCACCCCAAGCCTTGAGCCGCAAGTCGCGGTCGAAACCGCAGCGGAAGTCCCCCCGCAAGTCCCCCCGCAAATCGCGCCGGGATTCGGCCTTCGAATCGCGATGCGATTCGGCCAGGAATTCGGATTCTCAATCGCCGCAAGAACGCAACCGCGAGTCACCTTCCAACTGGACCTGCAGGTCGCGCTGCAAATCACCCGCAGAACCGCCGAGAAAACCCATCCGCCAACCCCCATCAGAACCCCTCTGGAAGTCACCCCGGGAACCGTTCCGGGGACGGTTCCCAGTCCGGTTCGCGGGGCGTCTTTTTCGGCCTCATTTCCGATGGCATTTCCGCTAACGCGCTGCGCGGCAAAGAGATACGCGAAGACTCCGAAACGGCATGAAAATTCTTTAACAAATAGCACGTTCTGGACCGTATAACTATATGAAGACCCATGCCGGAACAGCACGGCGGGGCCGGAGGTCGATGATATTTGAGCAAATTGAGCTTCGGCGGATACATAACTATATGAGGGCCTGTGCCGAGGTAGCACGGCGGGCCCTGAATGACTGCAAACCAGAAAGGAGTTCCTATGTCCGACTCGAATCAACGGTTGGTAGCCTGGCAGATAAAGACCGATACCGGCAGGATGAAAGAGACGCTCGATGCCCTGAGGCCGGAGATGCTCGAACACTACAAGGCGGCAGTGGCCAGCCTCTGCGAGATGGAAACGAAGGCGCGGCAGACGCTCAACGCGGCAGGAGTGCACACCATCATGTACGTGCCCTACCTCAGCTATGCGCGGCAACTCCATAAGCTCTCGCGCCAGCAGGGCATCTCGGGCGAGAGCTTCGCGATGGCGGCCCAGGTGCTCTTGGACAAAATGGGCAGCCCGCGGCTGCGACCCCAAGGTCCTGGCCAAGATCCGGACGGACGTCTTCGACGTCGCCGCGCCGAAACCGTAGGCTCTCGGCGTTCCCACGTTGTATCCAGGGGCGGCCCGAAGGCCGCCCCTGCCTGTCTACTGTCTACTGCTGCTGTCTACTGCCGCACCTACCTCGTCACCACCGCCTTCTTCACCGACCGGAAGCCCGGCGTGTCGAGGCGATAGAAGTAGACGCCGCGCGGCACCTGCCGCCCACGATTGTCTTTCGAGTCCCAGGTCACCGAGTAGGACCCCGCCTTCTGGTGTCCGTTCGCCAGCGTCCGCACGGTCCGGCCCGTAGCGTCGTACACCCGCAGGCTGACGTTACCTTCGGTCGGCAACGCGTAGTTGATCTGGGTCCGGTCCCGAAACGGGTTGGGCCGGCAGGCGGAAAGCGAAGGCTTCACCGGTATCGGCGGCGTGCCTGCGCTCTGCTGTCCCTCGCCCGTGGCCTGCTTCAGGTTGAGCTTGTCGTATCCGACCTCGTAGTAGCTGGCTGAGGGCGTCTCGCTCCAGATGGTGTGCAGGTACGGTATGCACGTGTCACCCGAGGCCTTGTTCTGGAAGAGGACGTGCGGGTAGCCGGATACGGTCGCGTTGTCCGCGACGTTCAAGGTGTCGCCGAAGTCGATGCAGGCGAGGATGTCGAAGTCGGAGCCGCCGGTGCGCGCTTCCTGCCAGGCCACCACAACCGTGTCGCCCAGGGCGATCGTCGGCCAGTCCGACGCATCGTTCGCCGTGTTGCTCAGGTTGAGCGCTGCCTCCCAGTTGTTGTAGGTGCTGTCGGTCGAGCGCTTGCGGGAGTAGATGTCCGCGGTAGCGCCCTGCGCCCAGGCCGCGACGATCCGGTCGCGGTCGGCGCTGATGACCGGATGATGCGACGTCGCCTGGGCATCGGACAGCGTGACCACCGCGGTCCAGTTGTTGGCGATGGCCGAGCTCCGGCCGTCGGTATCCATGCGGTATTTGATGACGCCCGCGTCTTCCCAGGTCACGTGCACGTAGTCTGAATCCGCCGTGTAGGGCTCGACCGTGACCGCCGGGTCACCGAGGCCCGTACCGGTCGCGACCGTGCACGCGGCTACATTCGTCCCGTCGAACTTGGTGAGCACGATGAGCTCCGGCACACCGACAACCCTGAACGCGGCATAGGCAATGCCGGTCGTTGTCGACGAAGCGCCGGCCAGACTGGCCGGACCGAGCGGGGCGAAGATCGAGTACAGGGTCTGCGGGGTCCACGAACCGCCGCTCCGGTAGTAGAGATACTGCGCCATGGGCAATGAGCCGCCGCCCGTCTGCGCAACGACCCAGCGCTTGCCGGTCGAATCCGCGGCAATCGCCGGATAGCTGCGTTCGGTGGCCACTATCTCCCGTTGCCAGGAGTCGCCCGCTGCCGAGTAGGCATACATCACCGTACCATCAGCATCCTGATACGTGGCAAATAGAGAATCCGACCCCTCTTTTCGCACCAACTTGCTGCCGTTATTGGCCCGCGTGGCATCGGACCCGGCGTGAGATACCGGGAAATCAAACTGAGCGTAGCGAACTTGGCCTGTATCGAATACACCGGAGTCCACCTCGAATGCCACCCCGGCATCGTACAACAGGTGCAACCGTATGAGGTCCACACTCGGGGACGAGCCGCTCGATTCGGCCACGGCGTGCGGGTGATAGGCGTCGGTGTCATTGGCGACAAGCGTCGTCTCCTCACCCCGGACAAAGCCCTTGATTACCCACTTGCCGCTGCCGCTCATCTGCTGCCAGACGCTGCATCCTACCCCCGCGTAGACCGGGTTGCCCTTCTCCACGTTGCTGGTCACGCTCGGCGGAGTCATGGCTACCCAGTTCCCGAACATGCCGCCGCCTGATAGGTCGCAGGTGGCACGCTGGATTGAGTAGCCGTTGTTCTGCTGTGTATAGTCGCAGTTGAGGACGCAGCCGTTCTCCATCACGCTCATCGGATGGCAACCGCTTGCCGTCACGAGACTTGGGCTGGACCACGCCGGCGGCTGCCCTGACGTGCCCGGCCCGTAGTCAGCCAAAAGGGCTGACAGCGTGGAATCACCGTGCTGCCAGGTTACGACAAGTGAATCACTTAGGTACACATTGACGCAGGGCAGGCTGTCGCCGAGGTTGGCCACGCTCTCGATGGTATCGAGCACGACTCCGGTGGTGTCCACGCGGGCATACATCACCATGCTGGACGCGCCCGCCGTGTCGTAGACCGGGAACACCACGTTCCCGACGTACACGCCGTTGGCTTGGTCCGGGTAGCAGACAATCGACGGCTGCCCCGGCACGGCCGAACTCGAACCGGCAAATACCACCGAAGGGTCGCCGTAGCCGCCATAGCACCAGAGTGTGTCTTGTTCCACATAGGCGACCCAGCGGCAACCGTCTGCGTCCACCGCCAGCGCCGGCATCTTCCCGGTCACGCCGAAGTCGTGGATGGGCGCTCCGTACATGACCTGCCCGGTGGCGACGTATGGCCACGAGGAGCCCCCGTAGTGCACGGCGCCGGCCGAGCCCATTGCCAGAAGCCGCGCCGTGCTCACGTCGGGCGCGGGGTCGTAGGAACGATCCGCGTAGTAACCATTGGCCTTGCGGATGTGGTGGCCGTACCCTAGGGGCCGCCTGTAGAAAGCCGGCGTACTCATGACGCAAGTGGCCATGGCGTCTGGGTCTGCCCAAGGGGGCAAGCACTCCAGATCCAGGCCATCAGCCGTTACGGCGGCAATCGAGGGGTTCAAGGGCTCGGCCTTCGCGTTGTTCACGAAGTCCGTGCAGAGCGGCATGAGTTTCTGCCAATACGCCGTGGTACCGTCGAAGTGGGCAAACATCCCTCGCGTCGTCCACCACCACGTCGATGTCGGGTGGTCAAAGGGGAACCTGAGCCGGGCAACCACGAGGACTCCCGGGTGGGTCTGGTCGGGCAACGGCACGGCCGCCACGCTCGGGAGTTCATAAACGAACGGTACCGTCCCCGTCGTAGGGTACTCCTGAAACGGGACCGTGTCCGTCGGATCTGACCAGTCAGTGCCGTTGTTTGTGGAGTAGCGGTACAGGATACTACTCGTCCCGCTGTGGAATCTCTTCCAGCCAACGAAGACAAAGTCCCCTACAGCCGCAATACAGGGCTGAGTCCCGTAGCCAAGCCGTGTGCCGTCTTGACTCCAGTCATGGCCCCAGTCGGTCGACCTCCTGAATACGATATGACCAGGACCGGCAGCTGTGGACTCATAGGCCAGGTAGGCGTTCTCGCCATGCACATCGTCCGTTGCGAGCGAGGCGTGCGTCCACCACGTATCCTTATCCGCGTATGGGTCCTCGATGCTCACGATGTAGTGACCACCACCAGTGGGCCATGTTGCACCGCCATCGGTGGTGATAGCACGCCTCAGTTCTAGGCTGTCATATTGATGCGCGGTCCAAACCGCAACTCCGCGCGACCGGGCGGCGTCATTGGGACCATTGAACAGCGCAACCGCGACGCCCATGTCTTTGGCCATCGAGTCATTCAATTGGTTGGAGAAAGGATGCGGGTTGTCCCACCAGTCGCCTCCTTGGTAGCTGAGGGGGTAAGCTCGAGACGGGACGCCGTAGCCGGCTGGGGTATCGTTGGCGACCTGTCGGTTCATGTTGCCCCAAGTGTACGTCTTGTAGAGCGAGTTGTTCGCCACATGACAGTTGACCGTCAGGGTCTCCTCTTCTATCGGGCTGGAAGGTTCGAAGGGCCACTGCATATCCGTCTTGTCCCAACGGCGCCAGTCGTTCCCGATGTCCTTGTATTCGTAGGCCTGGATCCGACCGACGTAGTCGTCCCAGTCCCACGGGACCCTCCGCTTCGTGGCCAAGATGCTGGTCCACAGCTTCGTTCCTCCCGAGTACTTCGTCATCGCAACGGCGTGCGAGCCGTTGTCTCCAGTCAAGTAGTATTCTTCCATTGAGGACGGGTTGTCCTCGGGCACTATGAGGTAGGGCAGAGTCCAGTACCAGACCTTGCGCCCGAGTGCTGAGCTTGCCGCCACGCACAGTATGAGCGCGGCGAGCAGCGTTGTTCTTGTCTTACTCACGTTCATTACTCCTGGGAGTTCGAACTCCTCAGTCAGAATCCGCGAGTTGGAACGGTTTGACTGAAGCTCCCAGTGCTGCTAGACTTCAGCGGGCAGCAACAGGACGCAAGTCCTTAACCTGACTACTCGCAAGGTGTGCCAGGGCTGCCCAATTGCTTTCCCGGCCGGCACTGGCGACCGGTCAGGTCATGGGTGCCTCCTCAGTTCACTTCTTCTCATTGTCACTTGGCAATCACAATCTTGCGTGCGGCGACCGCTGAGCGCCGAACGCCGACCGCTTGAGCGTGTGATTCACGTAAGAAGTAGATTCCCGGCGCTAGGTGGCTGACATCGTTGAGGCCGGATTCCAGTACCGCGGCTCTGCGGCCGGACGCGTCGAAGAGGTCAGCGGGCGAGGACGCACGCACCGTTACGTTCTGGTTGACCACCGTAGGACTGTCATCCACGCCGTACTCTGCTTGCGCAAGTTCTTCTAGTCCGACCAGCACGCTATCCCGGACTACAGGTATCCCCTCACCAAAGTAAACGAAGTAGTCAAATTGTGCCTCGTAGATCCGGTTTGTGAGGCGATTTGCGGTGAGAGGGTCCCGCGCCGCAGCAATCGTCGTAACACGAAACGTCGCCACGATGCTGTCGTCACTGACGTCGATGACGAGCATCATCGAATCCTCATAACCCGCGCAGTAGATGTACTTCCCGGTGTGGTCCAGGCACATCCCGGAAACCTGACACGGGCTGCCGAATGTAGCGACTTCGGTGTCGCCTCTGGTATCCAGAACCCGGAAAGTTGTGTGATACCTATCGTTTCTGCATGCATAGAGTTTGTGTGCGTCGGGCAAGTACCAGAGCCTACTCGCCACGTATGGAATCGTGTCCACTTCAGCAGGCTTGTCCATGTTGATGACATAGCCGCGTCCTGTGTAGATCTTGCGGACATTCGGACAGGCACAGCCTTCGTTAACGGAACCGAGGTGGTTAACCACAAGGGCGACGACGGTGTCGCCCAAGCAGTCCACTTCCATGGTGTATGCCGGACCCAGGTACCAGTACGTGTTGTCCTCGGGGACGAGAAACTGAAACCCCGGGTACATGTCAGGCCAAGGGATGTAGCTGCGGATAGTATCGTACTTGCAGTCGATGGTGTAGAGCCCCCCACCATATGTCTCAGCGTAGAGTTTGTTCAGCGCAACGTGGAGTCTGAACGCGTGAACCAGACCGTTGACCGGGATCTTCTTGACGATTTCCTCTGCGGCGCAGTCATACACGATGACGACCGACGTGTCAGCGTCGTAGTCGTAGAGGCCGTAGTACAACCGGTCGTTGTTAGGGTTGTAGCAGACCGCCTCGGCTCCAGGGACGAGTTTGTACCGCGTGACGATGTTGCGGGTGCAATCAACTGCCCCGATACATCCTAGCAGCAGGCTCGGATATGCGAAGTACAAACGGTCGTGAACAGCGTCCAGAGTGATGCTCGGTGCGTACATGGTAAGCGGAAGGAAGCCGTCGAGAGTATCGCCCAAGCCGTCGACTGTCGTGAACAGGCATAACTGAGTTGGATTAGGATAGTCGCGCACCACAGGCGGGCAGAACAGCCGGTCGAGGCTCGGGCACCAACCGCAGCCACTGCTGCTCTCCGTCGTTATCCACTTCAGATCACGGCCGGTGTTCCCGTCCAACAACACAACGGCGCAATATGAGCCGAAGTAGATCAAGTTCCGCGCAACGTTGCACGCCAGGGAGTACGGCGTCATGTTGAAATTCGCCCTTAGGACTGCGGAGTCCGTTGTACAGTCAACGCACCGCAAGTACCTGGAGCTGACACCGTCTACGAAGTAGATGCGGTTCCTGATGGGATTGCAGGTCAGCATCTGCACCAACCCGCCAAAGTAGAGTGCGGCAATGAGGCTGTCATCTTGAGTTCGCACAGCATACAGTGTGTCGCCAGAAGTAGCGTAGACCTTGCCGGCGGTCGGGTTGTAACAGAGGGCACCCACGGAGTCTATTCGGGGCAAAGCCGCAGCCACGCTGTCGGTAGCGCAGTCGATCACCGCCAGTGGCCCGTCGCTTCCGGCGTACAGCTTGTTGTCTGTGGAGTCGAAGTCGAAGACCTTGGCCGCTACCGCGATCGTGCGAACTACCGTGTCCGCAGCGCAGTCAATGACCGACATGGAACTGCCCCCGCAGTACAGATGGTCGTTCAGGTAGTTGTACTGAAGCACGGGTGCCTCGCCGGCAATCATGACTTCGGATATGACTTGGTTCGTGGAGCAATCCACCACCCTGAGGGTATCGCTGCCCGCGTTGGCGACATAGAGCTTCCCGTGCGGCGCGACGAAGCAGAGAGCCTTCACCGGTCCGGTCGAAACCCGTGCCAGTCTCTCGCAAGTAACGGCATGGGCGACGATTACGCCCCCGCTGTCGCCTTCTCCGCCAATGTACAACCGCGGATGCGCCGGATTCTCGTCCCAAGCCAGGTGGTATGGCCCGTTCATCGGCCCCAATGTGTCCGGCAGTCTTATGGTCGCCTCCAAATACTGGGGATAGGCCAACGACACCGACAGCGTCCCCATCACCATCGCGCACAGCAGCATCTTCAGCCCTGCCTGGCCGCACGACCCTGACCTGCAATTCTGTGGCGTATTCTGCGCCACCGAACATCTCAAACACCCGGAACGAAGTCTACCCATTTCACCTCCGTTACGAAGCGCCCTTTCGCGCCCGCGGTCATTCGTCCTCGGACATTCAGACTCTAGCCCGGTCGCGGCTTCCCTCGATGACAGCCCGGCCCATCGAGACTGGTGCTTGACAGACC
>CAZVCQ010000012.1:0-16615 GCA_964626085.1 uncultured bacterium | reverse complement strand
CCCAAGACTAACATAGAACAGGACGCTTGTCAAGACTTTTCGGCCGGACTCCTAGGGGCTGGGGACTGGGGTTCGGAGAGGACTCGGACTCGACGGCCGGTGGCATCGAAGATGTGGAGAGAGAAGTGGTCCAGTGATCTAGTGGTCCCGTGGTCCAGCTTGATGAGGACAGAGCCGCGGAATGGGTTGGGGGAGACGGCAAGCCGCGGCAGTCCGAGCCGCGCCGGTGCTTCGGCCAGCCCAATGGCAGGCGAACGGTAGCGCTCGAGCGGGTAGCCCGGGGTCAGGTCTTTGCCCGCCAGCCCGGGGTAGTCGGGCGCGTAGCGGGTGACGCGGAAGGTTGCGTTCTGCTTGCCCATCATGCCGCCGGGAACGGTGTCGCCCTGGAACAGGCGAATCGAGTCGGTCACCGGGTTGAGATAGCGCCAGACCACCTGCGAGTCACGCGTCACCTCAAAGAAACGCCCGCTGTTGCCTTCGCAGATGAGGGTGTTGCCGTTGGGCAGCCGGTGCGCACCCGAGATAGTGGCTGAATAGAAGCTGGTCGGCGGTGTGGCCGCGTATATCCAGCATTGTGCGGTCGGGCCGAACGGGGTGCCCGGCGCGGGCCGGGCATAGTTGCCGGCGCTGTCGCACGCCGGGATTAACTCTTCAACCGTCGAGTACCGGCTGCCGGGCCGTGCCCCGCCGTTGTTGAACACCGTCATGTGGCCGGCGCCCGGCAGGCCCGGCTCGATCCAGCGGGCATCGTGCTCGGCGTAGAACTTCCGGTCCGCAGCTCCGCCGGCACGGTATGCCTGCGGGTTGCCCCAGCGGTACAGCAGGTCCCCGCCCATGCCGTACCGGCCGCCCGAGTGGCCCCGCGCTTCCTCGGTCGTGGTCGAATGGTCGATGACCCATATCTCGCTGAACTGGTTCGCGCTGAGGACAATCTGGTCGAACTGCGGGTTGTAGGCTATCGCGTTGGTGTGAATCCAGTCGGCGGCGATGTTACCGGTGGTCGTGTAGTTGAGGTCGACCAGTTCCGAGTGGTCGGCCACGACGCCGTAGTTCGCTTTGGTCGAGTCAAAGTCCTGGATGAGGTGGTCCCAGACGTGCCATTCCCAGACGATGCTGTCGTTGGTCGGGTTGACCTCGACCACGTGGTCGGGCCAGAGCTTGTTGGCAGTGAGCTTCGCCGGGTTCCGCCCGGCCGCGATGGCTTCGTTCCGCGACTTCAGCTCCCAGGCGACCAGCAGCACGTTGCCGTTGGGCAGCGGCTCGATGTCGTGGTGCTGGCAGTGAACTGCGTTCGAGTATTCCCAGGCCCAGGTCAGGTTGCCGTCCCAATCGAAGCGCTCGACCCTACCCCCGTTCCCGCCGCCCGTGAAGTCGGGGTTGCCGACACAGCCGGCGTGCAGCAGACTGCCGTCCTCGAGCAGGTAGTTCGTGTGGGCGGGCAGATAGCTGCTGCGCCACGAATGGATGTACCGGCCCTTGTTGTCAATCAGGTATGCCGTGCGGGCCCGCTCGGATTCGCACAGCGTATACCCGACAAAGGCGTTCGTGTCGTTCTGCAGCAGGCCGATGGTCGTAGACTCGGCCGAGAGCTCGACGACGAATCCGCGAACTGCCGTGTCCGTCTCGTTCAAGTCGTTCCACGTCGAGATGCGGCCGCTCGGCGACTCGCCGAAGTTGAGCACGTTCTCACCGCCCTCATCGTCGGGCTCGCCCGGAGACCAGTTGGTGTAGCCGAACGGCGCGCCGCCGATCCACTCCCAGCCGCTGTCCGGCTCGGTCGAGCCGAACCGCTGCCTGCCGCCGAGCCACGGCCCGGCCCAGTCCGAATCCGGCCGCTGAAACCAGTAGGCGCTTGAGTCAACCAGCCCGAACACGAAGTCATTCTCGGATTGCGAGGTGAGCGTGGCCAGGTATCCGCCCGGCCGCTGCGCCGAATCAGAGGCAGCATTCCAGTTGATGCCGCTCGGCGCGGCGACCGCGTTGTAGTAGTGAATCGAGCCGTCCGGGTGGCCCCACGGCTCGGGCTGAGCGACCGCGAAAGACACGATCGCTGCGAACAAGAACACGGCAATTTTCATCATCAACCTCCTCTTGGAGCACCAGCAGACCGGGTGAAGCGCCGGAGCGCCGCCGTGCGACTGCCAGTCGAACATTATGGCCTATTATACCAAATCCGGAGGCGGGGTGAAGCCCGTGCGTGAGAGAAGCGCAACATCCACGTGCTGAAGTAGAACAGCGCGGGACATGACCGAATCGTCCGACGATTCGGATCGTTTCCAAGCGTGAACTGATGAGGGGCGGCGTGAGCCGCCCCTTTCGCTTGCGGCGCGCCCTTGAAAGCTCACCAAGAAGCTCACCGGAAAGCTCATGAGAAGGCTCGTCTCAAAGTTCGCTGGAAACCAACGTAGAACGCTTACTCGGAGGTTTGCTTCATCGCTTCTTCGATCGCTTAATTCGGTGCTTCTGACATCGCTTGGCGCATCGCTCGCTTCAAAGCTCAACGCATCGCTTGTCTCACCGCTTGCTTCAAAGCTCAACTCATTCCTCACTCCTATGCTCGCCGCAAAGCTCCCTTCAAGTTCGCTTCCTAGCCTTAACCTTACCCTCAGCCTATTCCTTCTCCGAAGGCCGGCCCCCAGGCGACCCCTACCCTTGGTTTTCCGGTTCTGCATTGCGTCTCAACCTACGGATAATACAGGTGTTATGCTCGATTCGCCGAGGTCGCCAAACGGCCGTCTCGTGTATCGGGTCTTGACTGCGAGCTGTGAACCGACGCCACGTCGCTCGTTCGGGGCAATCGACACTCGTCACTCGTAACTCGTCACTCGCAACCGGCCTCGTGTCACTGGTATTAGAGAACTCACAACTCCCAAACGTAACATGGCTCGTTCTTTCGTCCACCGTCCATCGTCCTTCGTCAGCGTCCAAGTCATTCGCTTTCCGGCGGTTCGGTCATTTTGCATTCTGCATTTTGCACTTTGAAATGCCTCTCCGACCCCATCCCCCGAACCGCTGGGGGAGCTCTTGCCCCCTAAACGGCGCTCGTTCCGGTAGCCGCAACAGCGCCGGAATCGGCAACCGCTCCGGCCGCTGCAACAGCGGCCGTTCCGGTCCCCTGACCTGGTATCGCATCGGCATCCGCTTATCGAGCCGGAACAGCCTCTGCTCCGGGTACTGCGTCCGCGCCCTGACCCGCGTCCAGTCCTCGTGCCGCGCCAGCGCCCGTTCCTGCTTCCGCAACGGCGCCCGCACTAGGTCCCGCAACAGCACCTGCTCCTGTCGCTGCAACGGCGCTCGCTCGAGCCCCTGCAACAGGTCAACCAACAGCAGCCGGTCCTGTCCCTGCAACAGCCTCTAGTCCGGCTCCCGGGTTGCCTTTCCCGCAGCCCGCCGCTCGACCCCTTGACCACAGGAGCACTAGGCCACATTCCTGTGTTTGACACCGAGACGTTTTCCGGCTATAACCTCCGCGTGATTGGTAGCGGATAGCCCGGACAAAGGAGACGGGTAGTTTGAGTTCACGGACTTCGAACAGCGCGGTAGACAGTCAAGCCCACCTCGGCTTCGAGGAGAAGCTGTGGCAGGCGGCTGACATGCTGCGCGCCAATTCCAACTACGCCAGCAACGAGTACTTCCTGCCGGTGATGGGGCTCCTTTTCCTCCGCTACGCTACAGCCCGCTACCTTGCGGTGAAGGACGACGTTGAGAAGAGTCTGCCCGTGCGCGGCGGCAAGAAGCGTCCGGCCACCAAAGAGGACTTCTCCAAGCGCGGCGCCATCCTGCTCAAGCCCGAAGCTCAATACGATTCCCTGGTCGCCCTACGCGACAGCGAAGACCGGGCCAAGGCAATCGCCGACGCGATGCAGTCCATCGAGGACGACTACGCGTCGTTACGGGGCCAGTTGCCCAAGGCCGAGTACAAAGAACTGGACAACGACGTGCTGGGCCAGCTCCTGCGCAAGCTCGACCCGGAGGAACTGAAGACCGCCTCGGTCGACGTCTTCGGCCGCATCTACGAGTACTTCCTCACCCAGTTCGCGGACCAGAAGGCGCACGACAACGGCGAGTTCTTCACGCCCTTCTCTCTCGTCACGCTCATCGCCAACGTCATCGAGCCGGAACGCGGAACGGTGCTCGACCCGTGCAACGGTTCGGGCGGGATGTTCGTCCAGAGCGCCCGCTTCGTCCAGCGCCGGCACGATGACCCGAACCAGCTCACCTTCCGCGGCTTGGAGAAGAACGCCACGACCATCCGACTGGCCAAGATGAACCTGGCTGTCCACGGCCTTGAGGGGGACATCCGCAAGGCCATCACCTACTACGAGGACCCGCACGAACTGCTCGGCAAGGCCGCCTACGTGATGGCCAACCCGCCGTTCAACGTTGACGAGATAGACGCGGACAAGGTCAAGCGCGACCCGCGTCTGCCTTTCGGCGTGCCTGGCGTGAACAAAGAGGGCAAGGTCTCGAACGGCAACTACGTATGGATATCCTACTTCTGGAGCTACCTGAACTCGAAGGGCCGGGCCGGGTTCGTGATGTCGTCGCAGGCTTCCAGCGCCGGGCGTGGTGAGGCCGAAGTCCGGCGCAAGATAGTCGAGACCGGCGACGTTGACGTGATGGTCTCCATCCGCTCCAACTTCTTCTACACCCGCACCGTGCCCTGCGAGCTATGGTTCCTCGACAAAGGCAAGCCCAAAGACCGGCGCGATACGGTCCTGATGCTCGACTGCCGCAACATCTATCGCAAGGTCACGCGCCGGGTCTTCGACTTCTCGCCCGAACAGCAACAGAACATCGCGGCCACCGTCTGGCTCTACCGCGGCCAGCGCGACCGCTTCATAGCACTGGTGCAGGAGTACCTGGACCGGACAATTCTCGAAGCCTCCCGCATCGCGCCGACGGTCGAGACGTTCAAGCGAGGCTGCGCCGCCTTCACCATCGCGCTGGAATCGATTATGGACGCGGGACGTAACCCGAAAGCGGGGACTGTACCGCGCGTCCTCGCGCTCCGGGGGACTGTCCCCGTTTTCGCCGGAGAGAATAAGCCTCAAGAAGCACATCTCCAGCAGCTTGTTGACGAGCGTCGCGAGGCCGCCACAGCCTGCTTCGACTCACTCGACGAGTTGACCGCCCGCGTCGCCAAGGACTTGCAGAAGCCCTGCAAGCCCGAGCTTGCCGCCCAGACCAAGCGGCTCGCAGGATTAGCCGAACTAGCCACCGCCTGCCGCGACCTCGTCAAAGACGTGGACCTAGTCTACAAGCTCACCGGACGCGTCCTCGATGCCTTGGAGGGGTCTTCTCCCTCTCCTCTCAGAGGAGAGGGTCGGGGTGAGGAGTCCGTGCCCAACCTCCGCGTCCTCCGCCGCATGTTGAAGGAACTGGACGAACCGCGTAAGGCGCTGGTCGAACAACTCAAACTGACCGCCTACTTCGAGAGGCAGGCGCACTGGTTGCTTTCCCGCTTCCCGAAAGCCGAGTTCTGCGCCGTGCCGGGCCTGTGCAAGGCCGTGACCAAGGATGAGATTGAGAAGTCGGACTGGAGCCTGACTCCGGGCCGCTATGTCGAGGTCGCGCCGCAGGAAGTGGACGATGACTTCGACTTCGAACAGGCCATCGGCGACATCCACGCCGAGCTCGCCGACCTCAACACGGAAGCGGCCTCGCTGGCCGAGAAGATACAGCTGAACCTGAAGGACCTCGGCGCATGACTTGGGAACGCACCACGTTGAAGTCGGTAGCCACCAGCATCCAATACGGCTACACGGCTTCAGCTACGGACGAAGCGGTCGGTCCGAAGCTGCTTCGAATTACTGACATTACGCCCGAGTATATCGACTGGGACACCGTTCCGTTTTGCAGAATAGATGATTCAAAGCTCCCCAAGTACAAGCTCGAGCCCGGCGACATCGTCATAGCTCGGACTGGGTATCCAGGTTACGCGAAGCTAATACGCAACGATCAACACGCAGTCTTTGCCTCTTACTTGGTACGCGTGCAAATCGACCTTACACGAGCGTTACCCGCCTACGTAGGACGTCTCATTGAGTCGGCCATCTATCGCCGCTATGTGGATGGACGTAAGGGAGGTGTCGCGCAAGGCAACGCGAACGCTCAGGTGCTGGCTTCGTTTCCGTTTGATCTGCCTCCGCTGCGAACCCAGCAGGGCGTCGCAGATATGCTATCCGCGTACGACGATCTTATGGAAGGCAATCGGCGCAGGATGAAGCTGCTGGAGGACGCGGCGCGGCTGTTGTATCAAGAGTGGTTCGTCCGCCTCCGCTTCCCCGACCACGAACGAGTCCGCATCATCAACGGCGTTCCAGAAGGATGGGAGCGGATTCATTTGGCCGACAAGGTCACAACGCAGTATGGTTACACCGAGACCGCCACGGATGAGGAAGTGGGCCCCAAGTTCCTCAGGGGAACGGATATCAACAAAGCTCCCCACATCGACTGGTCCACGGTACCCTACTGCCCCATTGACGACGCTGAGAAGCGCAAGTACCAACTGAGAGTTGGTGACATCCTCGTCATCAGAATGGCGGATCCTGGGAAGGTAGCCATCGTTGAACGGGATATCGACGCAGTCTTCGCCTCGTACCTGATACGAATAGTGCCGACCGATGCGAGGTTGACGCCATACTACCTGTTCTACTCACTCTCTGGAGACGCTTATCAGGGGTTCATATCGGGCGTGTGCGAGAAGTCCACGCGCAAGACTGCCAGCGCGCCGCTGCTCGTAGACTTTCACTTGAACCTGCCGCCCGAGCCATTGGCGCGGTTGTTTGAGGAAGCAGTCCAGCCGCTTCGGCGGCAGGTGACGATCTTGCTCATACAGAACGAGAAGCTCCGCGCCGCGCGCGACCTGCTGCTGCCGAGGCTGATGAGCGGGGAGGTAGAGGTGTCGGCGCTCTCGGCTGATTGAGGCAGTTGTGATACAGAAGCTCATCAGAGTCCAAGGCGTCGGACTGCTGCATGACGCACTGCCGAGCGGTGCCGTTGAACTCAAGAGGGTCGTGGCCATCTATGCAGAGAACGGACGCGGAAAGACGACATGGTCCACCGTCTGCCATTCACTGGCAACGAACGAAGGACAGCTAGTCACCGAGCGTGCCACAATCGGCGGCACTCTTGGCCCTGCGGTCGAGTTGCTGCTTGACGACACGTGCTACCGCTTTGAGTCGGGTGCGTGGGGCGGACGAGGTAGTAACCTGGTTGTGTTCGACTCTTGGTTTGTGGACGAGAATGTCTTCTCGGGATCCCAGATAAGGCCAGAGCACCGCGAGCACCTGTTGGAGTTCGCTTTGGGCGAGCGAGGTGTCGCGCTCAAAACACAGGTTGACGACATCGCCAACGAGATTCAGTCGATCAACCGCGAAACGCTGGCCAGGGAGAAGACCATCAGGGCGTATGCGGGGCCGTACCCGGCTGAGGAGTTCGCCGCCCTCCGCCGAGACCCAGACTTGGATGCCAAGATACAGGAGGCGGAGGTCCGTCTCCACATGGCAGAGAACGCGCAAGCCGTAGGGGCGCGGCCGACTCTCGAGCGCTTCTCTATCCCCGCCGTACCGGTTGAAGACATCCCGAGACTGCTGAGCGAGACGGTCGAGTCGGTCTCTGACTCCGCAGAGGCAGCGGTCCATGACCACATCAGGCTTCATCTCTCCGGTGGCGGAGAGTCCTGGATCGGGCAGGGCGTGCATATGCTCAAGGCCGACCGGTGTCCCTTCTGCGGACAGACGGTCGGCAACGTTCCCCTGGTCAAAACGTACAAGGAGTACTTCAGCACAGCCTACCAAACCCTAAAGGAACGGATTTCACGGGCTCATACCACCATCGAGCAAGTGCTTTCTGAACAAGCTCTTGGTGAGGTGATGCTGGTGATCCAGGGCAATGCTGCCGCGAGGTCCGCTTGGGCTGACAGGACTGACGTCGCGTTCGCTGAATGGGCAGACCCGGCGAGCGTCCCAGTCGCATGGAGGGCGGCGCGTGATGGTCTTTTGGCCGACTTGGATAGGAAGGCCGCTCAGCCGCTCGACCAGATTGCCCTCTCAGAGACGACTGCATCGGCACTGTCCGCGTACGCCGAGCTACAACGTCAGGGCGAGGCGTACTCGAACTCGGTAGCGACGACGAACGCTACGCTCCAGAGGTTCAAGGAAGAGGCGGCGACCGCTCAGCCTGAGAGGCTTAGAGCGGATCTTGAACGGCTGAAGGTGGTACGCAAACGCTTTGCCCCGGAGGTAGTCCGCGAGTGCACTGAGTTCGTGGACCTCCGGGCGAAGAAGTCAGTCCTCGAAAACGAGAAGGCCGAGAAACGCAGGCTTCTCGATAGTTACACAGACACGCTCATGGCCTCTTTGATGACTGTCATCAACGAGAAACTGAGCATGCTTGGTGCCGAGCAGCTCTCGATCGTCGAGATGAAGGCGTCGTACTCAGGCGGCAAGCCGCGTAGCGACTATCGATTGAGACTCCGCGGTACCGATATTTCATTGACCGCAGCGCGAGGGACCAGCAGGTGTTTCTCGAATACTCTTGGCGATGGTGATCGCCGGACTCTGGCGTTGGCCTTCTTCTTGGCGCGAATGGAGACAGACCCCGACATAGCTACGCGTACGGCCGTAGTCGACGACCCTGTATCGAGCTTCGACGTCAGTCGGCGCCGGGCCACGCTAGAGTCGCTTGCTGCACTGGCGGGTCGAGTGTCTCAACTCGTAGTGATGTCGCACAATGCAGACTTCGTGCGAGACTTCTCGGCCAGGGTCTCGGGTGAAGGCGGCGACTGTCAGGTACTCCAGATCCGCCGTTCTGGTGTCTGGAGCATCTTCTGCGACTGCAACATCGATGAGATCTGCGAAAGCACCTACTATGCGAACTACCGTAGACTTCGCAGCTATCTAGTCGATGGATGTGTAGGCAACTTGCGCCCGATTGCAGTCGCGATCCGGCCATACGTCGAGCGCGCGTTACGGGAACGGCTCCCAATGGAGTTTGCCGGTGACGACCGACTCGGACGGATGATCTCCAGAATCCGGAATAGCAGGCCGGGCTCGGCGCTGCACTCGCTGACCTCACAGCTGGCCGACATCACCACAGTGAACGAATACGCCTCGCGCTTCCACCACGATGCAAACCCCAACGCTGACGTCGAGACCACTACGGACGGGGAACTCAGGCCCATGGTTGAATTGGCCCTCAAGCTCGGCACAGGGCTACCGTGAGCGTTTGGTTCGACCACGCTGTTGCGTTTCTGATGAGCGGAACGCTGGAGACATGAGAATGGGTCGCTTGCCTAGGGGGGCGTCGTGAAGCTCTACGCATACGGCGAGGATGGCATGACTCTATGGGCTTTGTGCCACAAGCTCGACGTGATTCTGTCGGCCGTGAACGACTCATCGGATCCCGAAGGCTGTCTGGTTTTCTACAGACCATCGTTCGGCCGCGCCAGCAACCAGGGCTCATTTGGTGAACCAGACTTCGTGATGTGCAGCCAGAGGGCTGTATACTTGGGCGAGTCAAAGTGGCACTTCTCAAGCTGGGCGAAGCGGTCTGACGGACTGCGCGGCTTTGACCTACGACCCTACGCCCTGCGGCAGGCGACGCTCAAGTTCTACATCTCAGAGTGGCTGAAGCAGCGACCTTCGAGCTGGCAGGCCTTCGTCGGGAACCTGCAATCGGCGCCGCCCGCCGGCCATGTGCCCCCGAAAGACGATACACGGCTCGCCGATACGCTTGAGTCCGTGCTCACACTGATGGCCGACCACTTCGGCGATCAGCGTGAGGTCGAAGTGCACGACCTCCTGCTCTATATCTACGACGACTTGACGCCGGATGCGGACTGGTGGGTCCAACCGGCCACCTGGAAGCGAGCCATTGTCTGTTGCTCGGAGGTAAGCGTTGGCCGGGGCGCGAGGCATGACTCACGTTGGCGAAGGCTGATTGAGCTGCCCCGGGCGGCAAGTGGACGTGGAGAACAGAAATGAGGTTCGAGGTCCGTTGCGACGAGAGCCAGCCGGATGCTCCGTACGGTGAAGACCCAATGGCCGCCGGTTCGCATTGCTGGCCCAGCGGCCGAAGCCTCTATAGGTCTCCTACGCTCGGTAAAGGACTGCATTGAGTATCACAGAGATGATGGTATCAGTCAATAGCAGCCCGAGTGCGATAATTGACCAACGCTATCTCCTGCTGGCGGCAGGGATTGGAGGCAGCTATGCCTGACTTGTTCAACGTCTACTGCGACGAGAGTTGTCATATGGAGCACGACCAGCAGAAGGTCATGGTTCTGGGCGCGGTATGGTGCCCTGCCAGTCTCGTTCCAGACGTCGCCGAGCGCGTCAGAGCCATCAAGCGCGAGTGTGGCGTGAAGCCAGCGGCCGAGGTGAAATGGCACAAGGTATCACCAACCAACCTGCTCCTTCACCAGAAGTTGGTTGACCTGTTCTTCGACACTGAAGGACTGAACTTCCGGGCCGTGATTGTGCCGGACAAGTCCGTCCTCCGGCATGAGGACTTCAACCAGACGCACGATGACTGGTACTATAAGATGTACTTTGTACTACTGCGGGCAATCCTGGAACCGAAGTCCCCCTTCCGCATCTACCTTGACTACAAGGACACGCACGGCGGCTCCAAGGTGAGCAAGCTGGAAGAAGTTCTGAGGAACAGCAAGTACGACTCTTCCGGCCAGATTGTCGAACGTGTCCAGATCGTACGGTCGCACGAGTCAGTCTTGATTCAGATGGCTGATTTGCTGATTGGCGCCGTAGCGTACGCCAACCGCGGCTTGTCCAAGAGTGCCGCCAAGCAGGCTCTAGTCGAGGAGATCCGCCGGCGCTCAGGCTATGCGCTCACGAAGACGACGTGGATGCGGGAGTTGAAGTTCAACCTGCTCGTATGGCAACATCAGGACGAGGAAAACACCCAGTGATGCCATCCTGGCTGCCACCGCTGTTCCCAGTTGTGGGGAAGCCCATTGAACAGGTTGTGGCTCTGCTGTACGAGGTTTTCATTCGCGACTTCAAGCAGGGCAGGCCTGCATTGAATGGAGTTCCCGTGCGATGGGGCGAGCAGCCACGAGAGATGTATGGTTCGTACTACGAGGAAGGTTTCTGGCACCTGCTGTGCAGGAAGGTCGGACCGCGTCCGCTGGACCGAGAGTTCGAGCCGAGTCGCGCTGAGCGCATGCCGTGGTGTGCGCCGGTCCTGCAGCACGCCGACGAGCCCTGCATCAAAGTGTGGGACCACATTGAGGGAAGTCCGGCGCTCTTGTCCAACAGGCAGCGAGCCGAAAAGACCAGTACCTATGTCTGGCTCGTCGAGCACGACTATGTAGTTATCCTCCACCGAAGACAGCTTGGTTCGGGCACGGTCTTCTTTCTACGGTCAGGGTTTCACGTAGACGGCCCGTCCAGCCGCAGGAAGTTTGAGAGGAAGTATGAGAGCAGGCTGCCCTGAAACGCAACCGCCGCCCTTGCGGGCGGCAGGCGATCTCTTTCCACACGTGGCGGATGAGTCTGGTACGAGTGTAGCGGCAAAGCGTATCCTGTCAAGCAGTTTCCGTTTCCCAAACACTCGGGGACCGAACATCATCTATCTCTCTTATTGAGTGGCAGTTACATGCATGGCGAGGACTTGCTGAGCGTTCGGACCGAACGCTTGTGGATGCGGGAGGGGTAGGGACATGAGCCCCGGTTCGTACTCCGAAGACACCCTGGTCCAGCAGACGACTGCCGGGTATTTGCACGACAAGCTGGGATGGGATTCGGTGTATGCGTACAACAATGAGACATTCGGGCAGGGCGGGATGCTCGGTAGGGCATCGGACCGCGAGGTGGTGTTGGCTCGCTATCTGCTCGCCGCGCTCAGGAAGCTGAATCCGGGACTGCCGGACGAGGCGTACGACGCCGCGGTGCGGCAGGTGGTCGAGTACAACGCAGCCCAGTCAACGCTGGCTGTCAACGAAGACAAGTACGCGCTACTCAGGGACGGTGTCCAGGTGGCGTTCCGCAACGGCAAGGGCGAGCTGACCAAGCAGCGGCTGCGGCTGCTCAACATCGATGAGCCGGAGGACAACCATTTCCTCGCGGTGCGGGAGTTCTGGGTGCGCGGTGACCTGTACCGCCGTCGCGCCGACATCATCTGCTTCGTGAACGGCCTGCCCCTAGTCTTCATCGAGTGCAAGAACATCCATAGGGACCTGAAGGTCGCGTACGAGGACAACTTGTCCGACTACAAGGACACGGTGCCGCACCTGTTCCATCACAACGCCATCATCGTGCTCGGCAACGGCAACAAGGCGAAGATCGGGTCGCTGTCGGCTGAGTACGGGCACTTCCACGAGTGGAGGCGGTTGTCCGAGGACGAGCCCGGCGTGGTGGACATGGAGACGATGCTCAAGGGCGTCCTGAGCAAGCGGAACCTGCTCGACATCGTCGAGAACTTCATCGTGTTCGACAACTCGGCCGGCGAGACCGTGAAGATACTCGCCCGCAACCACCAGGTGCTGGGCGTGAACCAGGCCTTGGCCGCATTCGAGGACCGTAAGGCGCGGCAGGGGAAGCTCGGCGTGTTCTGGCACACGCAGGGCGCGGGCAAGAGCTACTCGATGGTCTTCTTCACCCGCAAGGTGCACCGGAAGCTGGGCGGCAACTTCACGTTCCTCGTCTGCACCGACCGCGACGACCTCGATACCCAGATATACAAGACCTTCGCCGGTTGCGGGGTGGTAGACAATGACCGGGACCCTTGCCGTGCCGCGAGCGGCGACCACCTCGAAGCGCTGCTGGGCGAGCACAAGTCGGTTCTGTTCAGCCTGATCCAGAAGTTCAACAAGGACGTCAAAGCCGGCGCAGAGTACTCGCTGCGCGACGACCTCATCGTCATCACCGACGAGGCGCACCGGACCCAGTACGGCACGCTGGCCCTGAACATGCGGAACGCCCTGCCGCGCGCCAGCTTCATGGGGTTCACCGGAACACCGTTGATGAAGGACGACGAGATTACGCGGCGGATATTCGGCGACTATGTATCGACATATGACTTCCAGCGGGCGGTCGAGGACGGCGCGACTGTTCCGCTCTACTACGACGCCCGCGGCGACAAGCTGGGGATATCGGTTGGCGACCTGACCGAGCGGGTCGCGGCGAAGCTCGAAGAAGCCGCGGAGCTGGACATCGACGCGCGGGCGCGGCTGGAGAAGGAACTGCAGCGGGAGTATCACGTGCTGACCGCGCGGAAGCGGCGCGGGCAGATTGCGCGCGACTTCGTCGACCATTACTCGAAGGCGTGGGAGAGCGGCAAGGCGATGCTCGTGTTCATCGATAAGCTGACCTGCGTCCGGATGCACAAGCTCATCCAGTTCTACTGGGACAGGAAGATCAAGGAACTGGAAGCCGGGCTTCCCAAGCTGGCCGACGACCAGGAAGCACAGATGCGTAAGCGGCAGATAGCCTGGATGAGAGAGACCCGCATCGCGGTCGTTGTGAGCGAAGAGCAGAACGAGGTCAAGAAGTTCCGCAAGTGGGACCTGGATATCAAGCCACACCGTCGGCTCATCAAAGAGGGCTTCGAGACCGAGGACGGGAAGCGCATTGCCGTCGACGATGCGTTCAAGAAGGACGAGCACCCGTTCCGAGTCGCCATCGTCTGCGCGATGTGGCTGACCGGGTTCGACGTTCCGAGCTTGTCTACGCTCTACCTCGACAAGCCGCTCAAGGCCCACACTTTGATGCAGGCCATCGCCAGGGCGAATCGCGTACACGAGGGCAAGACCAACGGCCTGATTGTTGACTACTGCGGAGTGCTGAGGAACCTGCGCAAGGCGCTGGCAACGTTTGCCGGCACGACTGCAGGCGGCAAGCCGGGCAGCGTCGACCCGACGCGGCCGGAGAGCGAGTTGCTGGGCAGGCTGGCCGAGGCGATAGGACTGGTGCGCGACTTCCTAGCCGCTAAGAAGGCGCCGCTTGCCGACATCATCGAGAAGACCGGCTTTGAGCGGAACGCCGCCATTGCCGCGGCCAAGGAGGCGGCGAACGAGAACGACGAGGTCCGCAAGCACTTTGAGGCGCTTTGCCGCGAGGTCTTCGCCGGTTTCAAGGCTTGCATCAACATCAAGGCGGTGAACCAGTACCGGGCCGAGCGCGATGCCATCGACATCGTCTACAAGAGCCTGCAGAAGGACCGCGACGAAGCGGATATCAGCGACATCATCCGCGAGCTGCAGAAGATCGTTGACGAGGCCATTGACACGACGCGGGTCGAGGACGGACACGGCCGAGAGCCGCTCGACATCAGCAAGATAGACTTCGAGAAGCTACGCGCCGAGTTCGCCCGCAGGAAGTCGAAGCAGACCTTCGTACAGAACCTGAGGTCCGCGGTTGAGGCACGGCTGCGGAGGATGCTGGAACGAAACCCGCAGCGGGCCGACCTACAGAAGCGCTACGAGGAGATCGTGCGCCAGTACAACCTTGAGAAGGACCGCGCCACCATCGAGAAGACGTTCGCGGACCTGCTGAACCTGGTGAAGCGACTGGACGAGGAAGAGAGCCGCGCGGTGCGTGAGAACCTCGACGAAGAGACGCTGGCCATCTACGACCTGCTGAAGAAGTCCGAACTCACGGCGGCCGAGGTCAAGAAGGTGAAGTCAGTGGCGACCGAGCTGCTGGCCGCGCTGAAGAAGGAGAAGCTCCGGATTCACCAATGGCGCGACAAAGAGGGAACGCGGGACGCGGTCCAGGTCGAGATACACGATTTCCTCTGGAGTGACGCTACTGGCCTACCGAGTTCCAGCTATTCTGAACCCGAGGTCGAAACGCGGGCCGATGACGTGTTCCGCCACGTCTATCGGGTGTACCCGACACTTCCATCGCCCATCTACGCCGCTGCCTAGCCGATGTAAGAGGAATCCCGGCGACGCAGCAGGCGATTCCTGACGCAACGTCATTTCAGATTGCAGATTGACCCAGTGAGGGGTCGAGGATTCTAGGAATCAGGGGGCGAGTGAAGGACAACCGCGGCATTTCAGATTGCCCCAGATTGGAGATTGCAGATTGGCGGAGTCGGGCCTTGGCCTTCTTGGCGGCCTTGGCGGTTGTACCTTCTCCGGTTGGCGGGTTGAGAGGAGGTCCGACGGCGAGGAGCAGCCGCGGAAGACCTGGATGAAGCTGTCGTTGCCGACGGCAAACGGTCAGCGGCAGTAGCGGACGCAGGCGTCGGCGACCGGGATGATTGCCACGCGGCCGCAGCGAGGGCCCAGCGCGAGCACTGCCCGGTCGCCGCTGACGAGCGAGTCGGCATGCGCCGCGAGTGCGCAGTGGATGAACTTGTCGTCGTCCGGGTCCGAGCAGAAGCGGGGCTGGTCCGTCGGCCGGAACCGATCGCAGTACGGCAGAACGAGCTGTTTCATGATGGCGGAGGCTTTCTGTTCACTCAGGCGGAACTTCGGGTACTCAAGTACGCGCGCGTATTCGTCGAGAATCGGCTCGCTGACCGCAAGCCGGAAGCGACCACCGCACCAGGCATCGAACAGGGCCGAGGTCTCGGAACGGAACAGCAGCGCCGACACCAGGACGTTGGTGTCGAGCACCAGCCGCGTCACTTCTTCTTTCTGGCCCACCGAACCGCCCGCTTGACCTCGTCCGGTCGGACGCCGGCCCGCTCAAGCCGGTCGCGCACCCGGTCGATGTCGACGGCGGGTACCATCCGTACCGGCCGCAGCACGAGTGCGTCACTGACTACCTCGGCGTCGAAGTAGTCGGTCTCCGGCAGGCGGTCGAGCAGCGCCTTGGGGATGGTTAGTTGGTTCTTCGTCGTCTTCTTTGTCAGCAAGGTGTCTCCTTACTTTCTTACTTTATCATAGTAAGGATACGACGGTAGCCATCCTCTGTCAAGAACGGAAGGCGGCGTCCGCCTGCGTCATCTGCGTAATCTGTGGATAGTCCTGCTCCTCAACTGGTGCCTTGGGGTCATGGCGGTTGGGTGTCAGGTTCCGGGTTGCCGGCTGACTTGACTTGCGGGCCGTCCCGCCGATGCTTTGGACATGGCGAAAACGATGATTGCCTACTGCGGCATCAATTGCACGAAGTGTCCGGCGTACTCGTTCCCGCGACTGGGCGAGAAGCTGCACATGAAGGGGCTGTTCCAGTGGATGCTGAGGAGGGGAATCGAGAGGGCCAGGCGAAGGCAGGAGTCAGAAGGCAGAGGTCAGAATGCAGAAGTGCAGGAATGGAAGTCAGAAGCCAAAAGCCAAGAGTCAAAAGGCAAAACCGAGGAGCCGGGCGGCCACATCATCTGCGATGGGTGCACGATGATTGACGCGCGCTGTCTGAAGCCGTGCCTGGAGTGCGCGGTGCGGTGCTGCGCGATGGAGTCGGGCGTTGCCAACTGCGCCCATTGCGACAAGTTCCCCTGCGAGCGTTTGCAGGGCATCTGGAAGGTGACTGTGTTCAAGGACGCGCAGCCGCGCCTTGAGAAGTTGCACGCCGGGCTTCCGACCCGTCGGGCCTAGGGCGTTTCGCCGTCATCGGCTCACGGTCTGGCGGAAGTTACCACGTCTAACCCCCCTAGTCCCGACATTGGGACTTGATTTACGGTGGAAAGAAGAGGCCACTCT
>CAZVCQ010000011.1:0-16648 GCA_964626085.1 uncultured bacterium | reverse complement strand
GAGAGTGGCCTCTTCTTTCCACCGTAAATCAAGTCCCAATGTCGGGACTAGGGGTGGTCAAGTGACCCAGTGAGAAGCAGGAGCCCGAATACTGGACCACTGGGCCACTCGGTCCACTCTCGGTGCGCTTGCGCTTGAGCTTGAGCCCCGTAGACTTGAATCGTGAGACGCGGAGTCGCGATGATGCCCCTGCACTGGGGCAAGGCGCCGTCGTGGCTGTTCCAGCGCATGGTCAAGCTGTGCCGGGCCGTGACCGAGATAGTCGTCACGGACTACGGTCCGATGGAACTCCTGCGCAGGTTCTCGGACCCGGTCTGGTTCCAGAGCTTCGGGTGCGTGCTCGGGTTTGACTGGCATTCGTCGGGTGTGACCACGACCGTGTGCGGAGCACTCAAGGAAGCAGTGAAAGGGCAGGAGGCGAGCCTCGGCCTGTACGTGTGCGGCGGCAAGGGTGGAGCGTCGCGCAAGACACCGGCCGAGATTACGGGCTTCTCCGAGCAGTTCGGCCTCGATGGCGATGAGCTGGTGAAGGCGAGCCGACTGAGCGCCAAGGTTGACTCTGCGGCACTGCAGGACGGGTTCCAGATATACCAGCACGTGTTCATTGGCACGACGCAGGGAAACTGGGCTGTTGTGCAGCAGGGCATGAATACCGATACCCGCTGGGCGAGGCGGTACCACTGGCTGTCTGAGGGTCTGGCGGACTTTGTGTTGGAGCCGCACGAGGGCATAGCCTGTGACCATGTCGGCAAGCCGCTGAACATGGTTGCGGCGGAAGCCGATGCAGCGCGGCAGGCGGTGACTGCCATCTCGCAGCGGTCGCCGGACGTGACCGTGAAGGAATTGGAGCGCGTGCGGGCTCTGGGAATGCCCGAGCAGCACCCGGTGGGTTTCGGCGACGTGAGTCCCGGGTATCTGCGAAAGGCGCTCGTCACCACGTACGAGAAGCCGCCCCAGGACTTCTCTGCGTTGCTCCTGCAACCCGGAGTCGGGCCGAAGACCATACGCGCTCTGGCTCTGATTGCCGAGGTGGCGCACGGCGCGCCGCTGAGCTTTCGCGACCCGGTGACCTACACATTCGCGGTCGGAGGCAAGGATGGGTGGCCATATCCCGTCGACCGCAACGCGTATGACCGGTCAGTTGCGTTCCTTGAGGAGGGAATCCGCGAGGCGAAGCTGGGCAACAAGGAGAAGCTGGACGCGCTGCGGCGGCTGGACGGATGGTCAAGGGCAGTCGGACGCTGCAAGGGATCCAGGGGTCCAGGGGTCCAGGGGTCAAGTGACGGACAGAAGGAGTCCGGTTCGTGAACTCGCTGCGACGCAGGTTTCCGGATGCGTTTGTCGAGCGGTATTCCCGCTTCATCCCTGACTTCGACGCGTTCCTTGATGCCATGCAGCGGCCGCTCCGGCGTACGTTCCGCGTGAATACTCTCAAGGCAACGCGAGACCAGGTCCTTGAGCTGATGGCCGACCTGAAGCCGGAACCGCTGCCGTGGCATGAACTCGGGTTCAGCCTGGAAGAAGGCGAGGGTCTGGGGAAGCGCATCGAGCATTTCATCGGGCTCATCTACGTGCAGGAGGCTGCCTCGATGGTGCCGCCGCTGGTCCTTGACCCTCAGCCGGGCGAGCGGGTGCTGGATATCGCCGCGGCGCCCGGTTCAAAGACGACCGAGATGTCGGCAATGATGCAGAACACAGGTATCATCATCTCCAACGATCCTTCGCCGACGCGTGTTCGCGGCCTCATCGGCAATGTGGACCGGGCCGGGTGTCTGAACGTGGCCGTGTGCCGGATGGACGGGTCGGCACTGGGCAATGCAGTTGCCGGGACATGTGACCGGGTGCTGGTCGACGCGCCCTGCTCTTCCGAGGGTACCATCCGCAAGTCGGCGCAGGCACTGGACCGGTGGTCGGTGGCTGCAATCGAGCGTTTCCCTTCGATTCAGAAGCGGCTGATACTGGCCGGGTACCTTGCGCTCAAGCCCGGCGGTACGATGGTCTATTCGACCTGTACGGTTGCGCCCGAGGAGAACGAGGCGGTCGTAGCACATCTGCTGGCGCGGCAGCCCGAGGCCGAGGTGCGAGAGGCCGAGCTGCCGGGTCTCGTCATGCGGCCGGGTTTGCACGAATGGGAACGCGAGTCGTTTCCCGAGGCGGTCACGAGATGCCGCAGAATTCTTCCCCAGGACAATGATACGGAGCCGTTCTTCCTGGCTTCGATACGGAGGCCGGCGTGAACCGGCGAGTGCGGGAACTGAGCGAGAGGTTCGGTATCCCCAGAGAGGTGTTTGACCGACTCGCGGCGGTTGAAGACCAGGAGACGGTCTTTGTCGGCACGCCTGAGGTGATGGGGTTCGACGCGGTCAGGCCGATGCGCCGGGGTATCAGATTGGCGAGGATCTACCCCTATTCACTCAAGCCGACCACATTCGCGATGCAGGTCCTCGGACAGCAGACGACGCGCAACGTGATAAGCCTGAGTGACGAGCAGGCAAAGCTGCTAATCAACGGCGGGAGCCTGAACATCGAGGTCGAAGCTGAGAACGGGTTCGTGCTGATTGGGTGGCGGGGATTCGTCGTCGGCGTCGGGTTCTACAAGCGGCCGGTGCTCAAGTCCCAGATACCGAGATTCCGCCCGGTTGAGTAGAGCCGGCGTCATCCAGCCAACCCGTCTGACGCAGGGCACCATAAAGAACTACAGCCGCGGCAGTTGCCACGTTAATTGAGTTCTTGTATCCGAAGACGGGGACTTCGACCACAGCATCGCACATTCTCAGCGCGGCCTCGGAGACCCCAAGCGCCTCGTTGCCGAGCACCAGAGCCACTGGAAAGCTGTACTCGAAGCGATGGTATGGCGAGGCGCCTCGCGCCGTTTCCACCGCTACAAGCTGGACGCCTTTGGCCTTGAGGTCGGCCAGCGCCGATGCGGTATCATCGAACCTCCGCCATGGGACCGAGTCGGTCGTGCCCAGCGAGGTCTGTTCCAGTTTGTGGTGGGGCGGGTAGGCCGTGTACCCGCAGGGGATGACCTCAGCGGCGCGTGCGGCGTCGGCCAGTCGGAAGATAGAGCCGACATTGAAGGCGCTGCGCAGGTTGTCGAGCACGATGTGGATCGGCCGGCGCGGGAGTCTGGCGAATTCCTCCGGCGCCAGTTCCGAGTCGCGGGTCTTTACTTCGAAGAAGGTCTCGATGCCGTCCGGGGCGGGCTTTCCCTTCAGTGAACGGCCGTGGTGACGAGACGGGCCCTGGGTTCTCGGGCGCCTCACTTGAGGCCGAATGCCCGGCGAATCGACTTCTGCTGAGCAGAGGACAGGCCGTCGCTGGGGCCGACGTTCAGCGCAATCTGAGCTGCCTTCTCTGTTACCTCGATGAGGTCGAGCGCTGACAGAGCGGTGGTACCTACCGCGACCATCCCATGGCCGGGCCAGATGACGGCCGAAGAATGCTCGAGCTCACCGGCAGTGGCGCGCCCGAGTGACAGAGAGCCGGGTGGCAGGAACGGAATCACCGTCAGACGGTCCTGAAGCACCAGCGGCGCTTCGGTGTGCGTGCTCAGCAGGCGCCGGATGAGTTGCTTCGGATTCGGGAATCGGTGCGTCAGGCTGATGAGCGCAGTCGGGTGCGTGTGGACTACAACGCGATCGCGGGTTCGGAACCTGGCCAGCATGTCGTGCACCGCCACGTGGGTGGGGAGTTCGCTCGACGGCTTCGCGCCGGCCGGGAGGACCGAGTACGACCGGTCGCCGGCGCCGAACCTGAGCAGGCACATTCCGCCGGCAGGGTCGCGGGCAAGGTCGCGCATCCTGACATTCGCGCGCTTCACCAGCAGGGCAACAACCACTGGCCCCGGTCCCAGTCTTACTGAGATGTTGCCGGCGTTTGCCTCAGCCCAGCCACGGCGCGCGAGCTCAGTCGCGACCGTGGCGATGCCACCGGCATATGGGCTCACGGCTCTCTTTAGTTGGGTGACGGCGGTCCTGGTTCTCATGGCTGAGATGATATTGCCGCGAAGGTGGCCGGCTGTCAAGCCGGGCTGGCTGTCAAAGCGTGAGGCATTGACTTCGGGTCACGCTTTGCCAGAATAGCAGCGTCTTTCTAAGCGTGATCAACAGCTACTTCCTTCGGGCCGCGGCTCTCGCCGTGCTGCTGGCGATGGGGGCATGCGGCGGCAATTCGTCATCGAGGCCAGAGACAGAGCGAGCTGCGGCGCCGGAGACGGCTGCTTCGGCGGTCCCGCCCGTGACTCCTGAATCTGCTGCGGACAGCGCGCCTGCTCGGGCCCCGGTCGACCAGCCGCCGACCGTGCCGGAATCGGAGACACTTCCGGACGTGATCAAGAAGACATTCCCCGGCGCCGCTTCAGTGCGGTCGGAATCGGATCCGTTTCCGCATCGGGTAGTCCGGGACAGCGATGAGCGGGTGCTGGGATATGAGGCATTCTCGGACAGCGCCGGGGTCACCGCCAGAGGCTATGCCGGCATGGTGCCGCTGCAGGTCTTCTTTGATCCCCGGGGGAAGCCGGTGCGCATCTACACTCTTGAGAACTGCGAGACCCCGGCCTACATGGACATCGTATCCGGCAGCGGCTTGCTCGAAGGGCTGCTCGCCCTGGACCCGGCCCGGCCTGACAGCGTGGACGCTGTGACACTCGCCACGAGCAGTTCCCGGGCCATCATCGCCGGCGTGACCGGCCTGGCGGCCCGGGTTTCGGCCGAGATTGTCGCGAAGGGTCAAGGGGTTCGTTGACACGCTCCTGACCGCGGAATAGAATTAACTCCTGTCGGAACCCTCAGACCTGAACCAGACTCTGTTGCTGATAAAGCCTGACGCAGTTGGGCGGCATCGCATCGGCGAGATACTTGGCCGGCTGGAAGCAGCCGGCTTCGTTGTTACCGGTCTTCTCATGCGGCATTTGAGCCGGGCCCAGGCCGAGGGGTTCTACGCGATTCATCAGGGCAAGGAGTTCTTTCCCGGGCTCGTCGAGTTCATCACCTCGGGGCCATTGGTGGCGGTGCGGTTGGAGGGGGAGAGCGTCTGTCGCCGGGTCCGCGAGTTCGTCGGCGTGACCGACCCGAGCAAGGCGGCGCCCGGCACGATCCGGGCCGATTTCGGCACGTCGGTCCGCTCCAACGCAGTCCACGCATCCAATCCCGAAGAGGACGTCCGCCGGGAACTGGAGTTCTTCTTTCCCGAACCGGACGATACCAGGAGGTAGAGTGAAGAGAATACTGCTGTGCTTTGTCATACCGCTGCTGGCGGTTGCCGGCACGATTACCCAGACGTTCACCTTTGCGCCCGAAGAGGTGAGGTTCACAAAGGTAGACGGCTATGACGTGGTGGACCTGCGTGGGTACGTTTCAACGTCCGCGCCGGGCGAGCCGATTATCCCGCAAGCGATCTTCACGTTCGTGGTTCCGCCGAACGCGATGGTGATGGACGTGGAAGTAGTCGGTTCGGAGAAGACCGAACTGCCCGGCACGTATAACCTCTACCCGGCGCAAACCCCGCGGCCGCTTAGCGTCAAGCCGGAGCCGGAGTTTGTCGACCCAAAGCCGGCCGTCTACGGCTCAGACTCGCAGTACCCGGGTAGGCTGGTCGAGTTCGGCTACACTGGGACCAAGACTGGGTACCGGTTGTGCGGGGTGAGTGTGTTTCCGCTTCAGTACTCGCCAGCGAACGGCAAGGTCACCCTGTACACTTCGCTATCGCTGCGCGTGACCTTCGAGGAGAATTCGTTTGCCGCGACGCCGCTGAGCGGAGTCCAGCGAGAGGTCGCAGCACAGGAGTTGCGCAGCTTCGTGTCTAACGCGTCCGACATCACGGAGTTCGCGCCACCGCTGCGGCAGACTGACGTGACCGACGCCGACTATGTCATCATCACCAATGACAGCTACGTCTCGACACTGCAGCCGCTGGCGGACTGGCTCTCTTGTAAGGGCTTCGTGACCGTGTTCAAGACCGTTTCCTGGATCACAAGCAACTACTCCGGCTATGACACGCAGGAGAAGATCCGCAACTTCATCATCGACTACTATGCGAACCACGGAACCATGTGGGTGCTGCTGGCCGGCGCCAATTCGGTGATCCCGGCCCGGCGCGGCCGTTCGAGCGTGAGTGGCGAAACAGGCAATATCCCGGCCGACCTCTACTACTCTGACCTGCAATGGTCATGGGATGGCAACGCAAACCATATCTACGGCGAAGCAGGCGGCGATACGGTTGACTTCTACGCCGACGTCTATGTGGGCCGGGCGCCGATAGCCAGTACGGCCAATGCGCAGACCTTCGTGAACAAGGTCTTCGGCTACGAGAAGGCCCCGGACGCAGGTTACATCAGGAAGGCGTACCTGCCGTGGGTGAACCTGTTCACCGGGTACACCGGCGAGGCGGTTTCCGACACCATCGCGGACATCACACCTTCCGGCTGGACCGACACCAAGGCTCCGTCGCCTTCACGTTCCGCCTTCCAGAGCGCCGTCAACTCGGGCTATGGAGTCTGCCACGCCGCGGCCCACGGCGACGACTACGGTTTCTACACCGACGTCGGCACGGCGATCTACAAGAACGCGGATGCTGCTGCGCAGACCAACGGCATGGGCAAGCTCATTATCATGAACTCGATGGCCTGCATATCGGGTAACTTCGAGAACCAGAACTGCCTGTCCGTGGCCCTGCAGAACAACGCGAACGGTGGCTCGGTGGCCAACATGATGAACTCGCGTTACGGCTGGGGAACGCCGCCGACAATGGGGCCGTCCGAGAAGCTCTGCGTTCGGTTCTATGATTTCTTCATCCAGAAGGACTCGTGGATGCTGGGCGCCGCCCACGCGCGCGGCAAGGACGTCTACGCAAGCCTCCCGCAGAACCAGCAGGTCTGGCGCTGGTGTTTCTACGACTACAACCTGTTGGGTGACCCGGCGATGGGCGTCTGGAGCGACGTTCCCGGCGTTCTTGTCGTTGCCACGCCTGACTCGGTACCGACTGGCGCATCGAACTTCCACGCCAACGTGGCCAGCGGAGGCGATCCGGTGACCGGGGCCTGGGTGGGCCTGTACAAGGCAGGGGAGGTGTGCACCAGGGCCAAGACCAACTCATCGGGCAACGTCGACATTCTCGTCTCGCCGTCGACTACGGGCTGGCTCTACGTCACGGCGTACGCTCAGGATAAGCTGCCCGTGACCGATTCGGTCAGGGTGTACGCTGCGACGCCGGCACCCTACCTTGTCGTACAAGGCACCTATATCGACGACGGTGGCAACCACCAACTTGACCCTGGAGAAACCGTGGACGTGTACGTCACGCTCAAGAACTTCGGCAACGCGACGGCGACCAGCGTGGCGGGCGTGATCAGGGAGGATTCCGCCTACATCACCGTGTCGGATTCGACCTCGGCCTACGGTACGATGACCGCCGGGGACACCTCCCGCGGAGACCGCTACCAGGTGACCGCGGCCGGCAACGCCCCGCCTGGATCTCAGGTCCAATTCACCTGCCATGTCACGAGCAACGAAGGTTCGTGGGACCCCACCTTTACGCTGTACGTCGGCGTGCCGCCGACTCCGGGAGCGGTGGTCATGACTCACGATACCGGATACTGCAAGCTGTCGGTCACGGCGCTCGGCTCGATCGGCTACGACGCCCCGCCTTCATTCGACGCCGGCGTCGGGTTCTGCTACCCCAAGGCAGCGGCGAGCAAGCTCTACTACTCAAGTCTGGCGCTGGGCAACAGCGTCTCGTACGTGGTTGACCGTTTCTATGGCAACCCGGCCTCCAGCTACAATACCGATTTCCGGCTTAAGGACAGCCTCCGGGTCGTCTACCCGCCGGGCTCGGGCGACGAGCGTTTCCGCTGTGTCATCAACGACTCCGGGCACGTAGCGCCCAAGAACATCACGGTGGTCCAGAACTCATATATGACTTACGCGACCGGGTATGACGACTTCGCGGTGCTGGTATACGATATCCACAACAGCGGTGCGAGCGCAGTCGACGGCTTGTATGCGGGCTTGTTTGCCGACTTCGACATCGGTCCTGACACGGTTGACCAGGCTGCAGCCGACACAGCGCGACGGACGATGAGCATGCGCCAGGTCAGCGGCGAAAACCCAACCATGGGTGTGAAGATACTCGATCCGTACTCGTTCAGCAACTTGTCAGCGGTCGACCACAACATCTATGTCTACCCGACCGACACTGCGATGACCGACAATATGAAATACCGGTTCCTGAACGGGACCATCGTCCAGCGCAACTCCAACCACAGCTACGACTGGTCGATCTGCGCTTCGGTCGGTCCATTCGACCTGCCGGCGGGGGAGACCTACCGCTGTGCGTTTGCGTTTGTCGGAGGCACCTCGGCGGCCAACTTCGCCGAGAACGCGGACTCGGCACAGTCGTGGTACGACAACCTGCTGGGTATCAACGACCGCGGACGGGTGAGCGGGATACGCGACGCGGCTTCGGTTGTCTGCGCTCCCAACCCGTTCTCGCGCTCAGTCCAGATTCGCTACAACGTGCCGATAGCCGGTCGGGTTCGCACCGAGGTCTTCGACGTATCCGGCCGCACGGTAGCGGTGCTCGCCAACGGCGAGACTACTGCCGGCAAGGTCGAGACTGTCTGGAAACCAACCGACCTTGCCAACGGTGTCTATCTCCTCAAGGTCGTGCTGCCCAATGGCACCATTTCGCGGAAGCTGATGCTGCTCCGCTAGGCGAGGTCTACCCAGAAGCAGAGCGGGGGCCAATCGGCCCCCGCTCGACATGTTCGGGCTTGGCTAGCCGACGCGCTCGACCTGCCAGTCGTCGCCGAGCCAGAGCAGGTCGAGCCGGACGTCCATGTCCCACGAGAGAACCGTGGCCGCGGCCGCACGGAGCTGGACCAGCTGGGTCTCCTTGTCGACCGGGTTGCCGGCGCAGTCAGCATGAGCGACGATCGCTACCCGGCTCGATCCGTGTTTCGTGACGGAGATGGCGAGGCGGCGCCGGATGGACTCGAGCGCGGGAGCGTCAGCAGCCTCGGCGAGAATCCGGACCGGGCCGGGCTCGGTGATGCTGTCGACGTAGTCGACGCCGTGCTCGTGCTTCGCCCACTCGATGACGGGCAACTGGGTTCGTCCGTCCATGCAGTTGATGGCGGTGGCGAACTTGCCGATGCTCATCGGGGCTACCTGGGCAGGCGCGGGTCGAGCGTGAAGTGGTGCTCGAAGTCGAAGCAGTCCTGGCCGGTCGGGACGTAGCTGCCGGTTTCCTTGCACATCACGTACTTGCCGGTCTGGTCACCGCGCTGGATGACTTTGAGCGCCTCGATGAGCGCATCGATGTCCGACTCGTCGTTGTAGATGCCCACCGAAGCCCGGACCGCGCCGGGAACGTTGGTCCGGTTGCGTCCGACTATCTCTCCGCGTACCTTTTCAGCTTCCTCCGGGCCGACGCCAAGCAGGCAGAGCATGTAGGGGTGGGCGCAGAAACAACCGGAGCGCACGCCGATGGCGAATTCGTAGGACAGTATGGCAGCCACCAGGGCGTGGTGGATGGAGTCGACGTTGAACGCCACGACCCCGAGCCGCTCGCCGACATTGCCGGCGTCGTTCTGACCGTAGATTGTTACGCCGGGGATTTCGGTCAAGCGCTTGAGCAGGTAGCGGGTCAGCTGCTCTTCGTGTGCAAGCACGGCATCCCAGCCGACTGCCTCGAGCAGCCGGATGGCCGACGCCAGCGCCACTACGCCAACGATGTCGGGGGTACCGGCTTCCTCGCGTTCGGGCAAATCTCGCCAGACGACGGAGTCAAGGGTGACAAGGTCCACGACCCCGCCGCCGACCAGGGCCGGCTCAGACGCGTGGAGGATGGCGCTATTGCCGGCGAGGACGCCAACGCCGTAGGGTGCGTAGGTCTTGTGTTCACTGAATGCGACGAAATCGAGGTGTTCGGGGTCGTCGGGCTTGCGCATGTTGATTGGCCGGTGCGGGGCAATCTGGGCCGCGTCGATGGCGATCCGGGCACCGGCCTCGTGCGCGAGACGCGCAAGCTGGTGGATTGGATTGACCCACCCGGTGACATTCGACGCGCCGGTGACGGCCACGAGCGCAACCTTGCCGCGGAGCTCGTTCAGCCTCGCTGCGAAGTCGTCCAGGTCGAGCGACCCGTCCGGCTTCAGGCCGACGCGGACGACCCTGGCCCGGCGTCGCCAGGGCAGGTCGTTGGAGTGATGCTCCATCATCGTCGTGAGTACGACAGAATCGGGTCTAAACGGGAACAGGGCGGCCAACCGGTTCATCGACTCGGTCGTATTGCGGGTGAAGATGATGGTGTCCGTTTGCGGGTCGGTCCCCAGGAACCGCCCGATGGTTCTGCGTGACTCCTCGTATGCCCATGAGGCTATCCCGCTCTTGAATCCGGTGCCCCTACCAACGTTGGAGTAGTACCGCATGAACTCGTCCACTTTCTCGACTACCGGCCTGAATGTCGGGGTGCTGGAAGCGTTGTCGAGGTTCACGTACTGCCGGGCGGTGCCGCTCATCGTCGGCACCTTCATGTCGATGCCGACCAACTCGGCTCGCAGTTTCTTCAGCAGGGCTCTTTGGTCAGGCATTCCACCGGTTGCGTGTGTCGGTTCCATGGACGATCTACATTCCTTTCCAGCGCGTGAAGCGCAGAAATGCGCGGATCTCAATGAACGTCTTGAAGTAGAGCAGGTCACGTGCCACCAGCGAACGCCGGACCGCCATGTTGAATCCATGGTTGCGCGGCGATATGGCAAGGTTGGCCGTTCGCAGGCCCAGGTGCCCCAGCGTGTACGCGCAAGCTATCGCCAGCAGGAGACCGAAGAGGTAGTTAAATACGCCGAGCCCGAACGGCATCAGGCGGCTGAAGAGGGCGGAGAAGATGATGCCGAACACGCTGAGGACGCCGCCCACGCAGCCGAAAAGCAGGGGAGCCGAGAGCCCGGTTAATCCTCTCAACGGCCCAAGGAGCAGCGAAGCTGTAGCGACCGCGCCGACCAGGAGTAGCGATTCATACAGGATTCGAGAGAAATCCCGGGTGCTGCGGAGAAACTGGATGGCGGCAACCATTGCCACGAAGCCGATCAGCGCGTAATCGGGCCAGTTGAACTTCAACGCTCGCGCACGGCTGCCGCGGCGGTCCTGGCGCGGCGACTAGGCGCTGGCGCCCTCGATCGACCGTTTCATTAGCAGTATGGCACGAGTGATGATGCCGGTGTGCTCGCTGCCGTTCATGACGGCGACCAGTTCCCAGCCTTCGGCGCCCAGTTCACAGATGTACTTCTCGACGCCCTCCATCGTGTCCCGCGCCTTCTTTTCACCGGGCACCGTCACGCCCCAGCGGGCGAGGCGGAGAATCGGGCTTAGGTTCACATCTATCTGCACGAACTTGTATTCCCATCGGGTCATTGGTTTGCTCCTTTCGGGTTCGAGATGGTAGCGGCAATCACTCGGATGTCAACGTAGAGGCAGGGCCCGCCACGGTCCAGAAGGCCACTGCCGGGGCCCAGGTGTTTCGCGGACATCAAGAAGGCCACCATCGTGTCGGTCAAAGGCCGGATTCCGGGACTCCGGTGACGACTATCAACCGAGCAGTCGCCCGTCCAGTGGTGTTCACCACGTTACGTATTTCTCGGGACCAGCGACCTAGACCGCCGAGTCCTGGGTGACTCGGATCACTTCTTCGGCCGATGTCAGCCCGGCGCGAGCCTTGGCCGCCGCGTCTTCGCGCAGCGGGACCAGCCCCATCTTGACGGCAATCTGCTTGATCTCGTCCGCCGACTTGCCTTCCATCACCATCCGGCGGACGGTCGAGTCCAGTGTGAGTACTTCGAATACTCCGATTCGGCCCCGGTAGCCCAGGTCGTTGCATTCCGGACAGCCGACTCCGCGCTTGAACTTGGCGCCCGGCTGGGCTCCCAGCCGGCGCAGGATCGGCTCGGGCGGAACGTACGTCTCAGCGCACCGTTTGCATACCCGGCGCAGCAGCCGCTGGGCCAGTACTCCGATTACGCTGGACGAAATGAGGAACGGTTCGACCCGCATATCTATCAACCTGGTTAGGGCGCCCGGTGCGTCATTGGTGTGAAGGGTCGAAAGCACCAGGTGGCCGGTCAACGCGGCCTGGAAGGCGATCTCCGCAGTCTCGGAGTCGCGGATTTCGCCGACCATGATGATATCCGGGTCCTGGCGGAGTATTGAACGCAGCCCTTCGGCAAAGGTGATGCCGGCCTTGCGATTTACCTGGCATTGGCGGATTCCCGACTGCCGGTACTCGACCGGGTCCTCGATGGTGACGATGTTCTTTTCCTCGCAGCGGACCTCATGCAACACCGTGTTCAGGGTCGTGGTCTTTCCGGATCCGGTCGGCCCGGTCACGAGCAGAATCCCGTGAGGCTGGCGGAAGAGCTTCTCGAACTCGGTGGCCACGCCCGCACTCATCCCCAGCTCGGTCAGGGAGAGCGGTTTCTGGGCCCGGTCCAGAATTCGCAGCACCACCGACTCGCCGTAGATGGTCGGGAACGTCGACATCCGCAGGTCGAGGGTGCGGGCCGCGATGCGCAGGTCGAGCCGTCCGTCCTGCGCCACACGTTTCTCGGAGATGTCGAGGTCGGCGAGCACCTTGAGGTGGGCGGTGATTGCCGGGCCGAGTGCGGTCGGCGGGCGGTCCGTTTCGCGCAGCATGCCGTCCACGCGGATCCGGACCCGTACCTGGTTCTCCAGCGGTTCAATGTGGATATCGGACGCGTCCTCCTGAACCGCCCGTGTCAGCAGGTCGTTGACGAACTTCACTGCGGATTGATCTTCAGCCATTGCTCTCCTTGTCTACTGTGCAGCCCGAGAAACGTCCGCCATACGCCTACTTGCCAGCTGGCCCGAACCGGCGCACTGCGCGGAACGTCGCGGCGACCACGCCAGCGGTCGCACCCAGCCCGGCAAAGACCAAGGCTGCGGGCAGCAGCCCGGCGGAGCCGAGCGTCCGGAACTGACCGGTCGCGAAGTAGATGCCGACCCGGATCAGAATGCCGGTTACGGCCCCGGCAAACACGAATCCGGGCAGCCGGTTAGCAACCCGGGACGCGAAGTCCACTACTCCCCAGTTTCGCCGCGCGACACGGTTCTTGCCGGTCTCAACCGCCAGAGCGCCGAGTTGTCCCTCCATCCGGGGAATATGCTCCGCGGCGGCCCGGGAATACTCGGCCGCGTCGGCGAGGTTGGCCGTAGCCCGGCGCAGCGGGGTCGTCGCGTCGCCCGCCAGCAGCAGCACGTCCTGCAGTGCGAAGAGGGTGTCTTCGGCCGCCAGGCCCCGGCAGCGCTCGAACATGGTCTCGGCCTCGGCCAGCGAAGACTCGGCCCGGGCTACGACCCGGCCGAGTTTCTCCACCGCGCGGCGGGCGTTCCGGCCTGCCTCGTCGAACGACCGCCGGACGTCGGTGCAGACGCCCGGTATTTCGCCGTAATCAGCCGGATAGACTGAGGCGCGGGCCTCGATGTTCCGCAGTCGCGTCTCCAATTCGGTCAGCCGGGTCTTGAGCAGGGTGGTCTCGGCTTTCATGCTGTCCAGGTCCGCGCCTGCGGCCACGTTCCGTTCGGCCTGGCGCCGGGCCTCGGTTCTCATCTCTTCCAGCATCCGATGAACGTGCGTCGCAACTGGAGCCAGGTCGTTGTCCGTATCGAGAGTCAGGGCGAATCGCCGGTCGAGCGCCAAAGCCGCGCGCGCCGCGGCCACGGCCTCGTCGCCGCGACCGAGCGAAGCGGCATACTTGGCCCGGTGATAGTAGGCCTGGGATAGCTTGGGATTGATATCGCACGCTTCGGCCGAGAGCCCGAGGGCCTCTTCGGTCCGGCCCAGTAGTTGGCAGGCGACCGACAGGTGCACCATCGCTTCGGCCGCGGGAGCGGCCATTTCCGGTCGACGCCGCACCGCGCCCTGCCCGTAGCGGACAGCCCGGCGCAGGTGCGACTCGGCTTCAGCCGGCTCAAACACGCTGTCCACCCGGGAGACCCCGTAGAGATAGATCCAGCCCAACTCGAACTGGATCGAGAAGTCGGTCGGATAGCGGTCCTCGGCCTTGCGCAGCCACTCCAGGGCCTCGGGGAAAAGCAGCTCCGCCGCCTTGGCACAACCCTCGGCGTACAGCTCGCGCGTCTCGGCCCAGCGCGGGTGCAGGGCAGCGTCCGGCTGCGGTCCCTGCCTTTCGTCGGGCGTGTTCAGCATGTCGGCCAGCACCAGCAGCAGTCCGCCCTGGACCCGCAGTTCGTTCATCAGCGGGGCCAGGGGGTAGGCGAATTCGGCTCCGAGGTCGTGGAACCGATGCTGCGGCTCGCGGGTTCCCCGTTCCAGCGCGACCGCCAGCCCGTGGCCGTCAAGCGCCAGCCGGCTTCCTGCCGCCTCGGTTCCCTCGGCCGCGCTCCGCATCACTGCTTCCGCCCCGGCCACCGTGCGCAAAGCCAGTTCGGAGACGTCGAGCTCGACCCGCTCGGCGCTCACGCCAGCACGTATCTGCTCGGGCCACTCGGCCGCGGAAGGCAGACTGCGCGTCATGCTCATGTTCCGGGGGTCAACGAGTCGTGCCGGCGCCATTCTCTCTGTCAGGGTGCACCGGCTGATGTCCTGAGTCCACGCCGACAGTCTAGACGGAGTGAACTGTCATGTCAAATGGGCAGGGGAGATGCCGTCCGCAATCTGTAATCGAAAATCTGCAATCTGAAATGCCTCTCGGTGGGCGGGCGGGGTTACTGCCTTGCGCTTCTAACAGTGGTGCCAAGAGCCAGATGCCATTCTTCGTACGCAGTCAACTCGGCCGCCAAGATATCCATCCGGGATCGAAACTCGACCTGCCAGCCGTCCGAACCATCGGGTCTCTGCAACATCTCGCCGAGATACTGCATTCCGTGCAGTCTTGGAGCTCGCAGGCGGGAGTCGCGCAAGTATCCTTTCCCGGCGAGGTAGTACATCTCGATTCTGGAGAGGCTTGTCGTCGGAGGAGGTGCGACCGGCCGGCTGGGAGTCTCCTCGTGCAGCTCCACCAGGGCCACCAGCAGGGTCTTCTTGTACCTCGTCAGAAGTGCGTGGCATTCGGCGAGAAGTCCCGGCGTGCGGTCTGAGGATGCAAACGACTCAAGCCTGGTGACGTCCTTCTGCAGTGGGTCAAGGGCCGTTTCTACCCGATATCCGCTGCGGTCATCGGGCCAGACATACCGGGGTCGGGTTTCGTGAAGCGACGGCATGCCGATGGCTACGTCCGTCCTCTCAGCGAGGTGCGCGAGCACGTCTTGCGCGGACTCCTCGGTGATATCCACCGGCGGTGTGACATTGGTTGCCGCTACCAGCAGTCGAGCGATTGCGGCGGCGGCCATCCTGACGCGCGCGGCCAGCACTTCGTATCTGGACATTTGGACGAAGTAGGATTCGAGTCGCTCCCAGGCCGGTTCATCCCTGACCCACTTCTCGGACTGCGCCACGCTTTGCTCTAAATGGTCGAGGACGGCGTGCAAACGTCTTTCCCACTCCTGACCGCGCGTTGAAGACGCGACCTCGGCAGTACTAGCCGAGAGGAAATGGAACGCATCTGACAAGACCATGGGTACTGCTTCAGTGGATAACACTTTCACCAGTGCCGCGTAGACATCTTCCTCACTGAGGCAGTCAGGGACCGGCTTGCCGGATGATTCGCACCGTCGCGCCAGCGCCATCCGTGATGTCTCTCGAAGTCGTCGCTTCAGGTCGTTGTACCGGTCGAACAGGACCGGTGGGACCGGGCGCCAGGTCGTCCGGATTGCTTCGCCTACCCTCTCTGCGGCAGCAAGGACATCCTCGGAGGCCGGTTCCCCTTCGAGTCGCCGATAGACGATTGGCGCGATGTCAAGCAGGTCGGACAGGCGTTCCCATCTTTCGCTGTCCGGCGCAAGATAGAAGACCCGCTTTCGCCCGAGTCGGGCTACGAATAGCCCAAGCGTCAGCGCTACCTCGTCGCGAGTCTGCCAACTGCGATCGGAGCGACTGGCAACGGTGTCATCCGCTCCAAAGACCAGGACGGCGTAGTCCACCTTCGATGTCCACTCCAGCAAATCCTCAATTGGCGGGCGCGGCTGAACGAGAACGCCGTCATCGCACCAAAGCGTCACGTCCGCTAAGACCTCCAGTTGCTTCTTGAGGGCACGGGAGAACGCGAGTTGTGGAGTCGACGAACCGATGAACAGCTTGGGGAAACCGGGCCGGTAAGACGCGACGTCCGAGCCCGATGCCGCGGGCGTCAACGGCCTCTGGGCATCGGAATCGGCCATCGTGCGAATACTACCCTTGTTGGCCGGGATGTCAAGGCGACGGGGTTGGACAACCGACGGGTGCGGGCTCGGGTTCGTGATGCTCTGCCCTGAGCAGGTGCCGTCCGACGGCTCACCCCGTGACATGGGCAGCAGGCTGGAAGTCGGAACCGTGGAGTTCGTCACTGGCAACTGGATACTGGAACCTGGTCACTCGCGGCCGATGGCCGCGTCAATCTGAAATGCCGATCGGTAGCCAGGCGGAATTGGACGCGTCACCGGGATTCCCCTGGCGGGAATACCCCCAGATCCGCAGATAAGGTGAATAGATGCACCTCGGGCAGCATTCGGTAACGACGTAGGCGGTTATTGACCGCCAT
>CAZVCQ010000010.1:0-16863 GCA_964626085.1 uncultured bacterium | reverse complement strand
CTAGTGTTGCATTCCTCAAATAATACGATATAGTAGCTTACCGATTGGAGGTAAGCTATGAGAAAGAAGACGAAGGTAGTAATTGAGTTGACACCAGAAGAGGAACAGACGTTGAAGATATGGGCCGCAGCGCGAACGCGTGAGCAACGGCTGGTCCAGAGAGCCAAGGTTATCCTCTACTCTGCGGAGGGACTTAACCTTGAGGAGATAGGTCGCAGAAGCGGGCTAAGCCCTCAGAACGCGTCGAAGTGGCGCAAGCGTTTCATGGTCAGCAGAATGGATGGTCTCCGTGACCTTGATCGTCCTGGTCGGCCACCCAGCATCAGTCCTGAGCGAAAGGTCAAGGTAATCGCACTAGCTTGCACCAAGCCCCTGGATGGGAGTAATTCCTGGAGTAGAAGTCAACTCGCCCGCAAGACCGGGATCGGCAGAACCACCGTGCATCGGATTCTAACCGAAGGGCAAATCAAGCCGCACAAAGTCAAGTACTGGTGTGGGAGAAGTCCGGACCCGGAGTTTGAGCCGAAGCAGGCGGCTATTCTCGGGTTGTATCTGAACCCGCCGGCGAACGCACTGGTTCTATCGGTGGATGAGAAGACGCAGATTCAGGCGCTTGACCGCACTCAACCCGAGCTGCCGCTGCGCGCGGGGGATGCTCGGCGTCTGACGGCAACCTATCGGCGCTTGGGAACAACCTGCTTGCTGGCCGCGTTTGCGGTGCACGACGGGACTGTAACCGGACGGTGCGTGGCTCGGAACAATCACCAGGAATTCCTGAAGTTTCTCAAGTACCTCTATCGCAAGTATCCCCGGAAACAGCTTCACATCATTATGGACAACCTCAGCGTCCACAAGCACGAGGATATTAAGAAGTGGCTGGCGAGAAGGCGGCGCCTGTCGGTGTACTTCACCCCGACGTACGCTTCCTGGTTGAATCAGGTTGAGATCTGGTTCCACATCTTCACGCGAGACGTGATCAGGGGTGGGATCTGGCACGCCAAGCGGGAACTTGTGCGCCAAATCATGCACTACCTGCGAATGTACAGCAAGGAACGAGCCCGCCCGTTCAAGTGGACCTATACCGGCAAGCCCTTAGCAGCATGAATACAATGTTACTTAAGGAACGCTACACTAGCCAACGGAATCGAGTGGATAGGGAAAACCGATGGCGTGGACAGCGTCCTTGCTGCCAACGGCAGCGACTGGCCGTTCTTCAGAGCGATGCTGTACCGACTCTCGGCCTGTGCCTGGGCGGTCGGCCTGGAGGAGGAGGGAGGCATGGAACAGCAGCAGCGCATAATACGGTCGCAGACGACCAAGGCTATGGCGAGTGCAATGCGCAAGCGCCTCAAACAGATCCAAGATGTCGCGAACGCCGTCCCGCCGGCAAACGTGGAGATCTTCAAGCGTCACTACCGAGAGCTGGAGGACTTCATGAGAATCGTCGACATCTGATGAACCCACTATTGGCGGGCTGCTGTCTATTGCTGCTCACCCTGAGCATCGGCTGCTCACCAGACGTCACAGCGCAGCGCAAGTCCGCTGCCCGGCTTCTTGACGCTGCGAAGTACGATTCCGCCCGTGATGTTGTTAGTGCGCTATCGCGTCACTGCCCCAACGACACTGCTGTGCTGGCGCTGCGGGTTCGGCTGTATTCTGCCGAACGACGCCTGCGCGACGCGACCGACGCCTTGCGACTGCACGACAGCCTCATCGGGGCTCACGATTCAGCCATGTTGATGGGTGTGCTCGAAGCAGCCATGAAGGACGCAGACGTGGTCTGCGTTGCCGCCACCATCAGAGCATGTGGCGAGCTCGCTGTTGCGCCCGCTTACGGGTTTGTCGAGTCCGCATTGTGCGACCACAACCCGGTGATTCGTCGCGCTGCGGTCTACGCCATCCCACGCTACGGACGCGGTAATGCAGTTTACGCATTGGCATCGACCGTACTCGATGACGACCCGATGGTGCGGGGGGAGATGCTTAAGTCAGCGATCCGGTTGGGCGACAGGAGGATGCTAGACCTCACCCGCATCCTGCAATTGGAGAGTAACGACGGGGTGATCTGGTGCTTCATCAACATGCGCGCAGCGCTTGGTGACAGGCAGATGTGTGCGCAGGTTCGCAAAGAGCTGGGGGGCGAGCTCGAGATACTGAAGGTCGAAGCCGCGGCCACCTTGGCGCGGCTGGGCGAGGTGCAGCAGTTGCAGGTTCTAGCCGAAGCACTGCGTTCGGACGAGGACTGCACGCGGGGCATGTCGGCTCGTGCGCTGGGCGACCTGAAGGCAGACGCGTACCTCGACACGCTTGTCGCAGTCGCTTTTGACAAGTCAGACCTCGTTCGAGTGCACGTCGCGTACGCCTTGGGCGAGCTGGGCGATGCCCGGGCGGTGCCGGTGCTCGAGCGCCTTCTGCACGATAGTGAACCATACGTTCGCGCGACGGCGCTTGTGGCGCTCACTCGGTTGCGTCCGGCGGAGCACACAGCTTCCGCCGCACTCGCTGACTCGTCGCTTGCGGTACGAGCGGCGGCACTTGCAGTGCTGCTGGACATCCAGGCTCGACCGGCCGCGAAGTAGCGGCCGGTGCTGGCACTCCTTGACTTTCCCTCGGATTCTGGCATATTGAAACGGGAATGATTCGCCTCCCGGAAATTGAATACCGCATCCTAGCCGCGCTCGCTGCGGGCGAGGCGCTTGCGGTCGCGGATATCGTGAAGCAGACCGGCACCGACCAGTCGCTTGTCATGGCCGGCGCAACCCTGCTGGCCCAGCGCGGACTGGTCACGATTGCCGAGGACTCGCAGGAGGAATTCACCCTGACTGACGACGGCAAGGCGGCGGCCGGCGGTTTCCCGGAGCGGAAGGCACTGGACGCGCTCAAGACAGCGGGCGGTGCCGTCAATCTGTCCGAGCTTCCCAAACTGCTAGGCAAGGACGATGTCCGGGCCGAGATAAAGTGGTTGACGCGCAAGGGCTGGTGCACGCGTGACGCCGGAGTGCTGGCCGTGGGTCCTAGCGGGGAGGCCGCACTCAACACGAAGGGCGCGGACGAGTCGTTCGTGGAGAAGCTCGCGGAACTGGGACAGGCCACGGAATCCGAACTGGCGGCAGCAGGTGCTGACGTCAAGGCGGCGCTTGACCTGCTGAAGGGCCGGAATGAACTGCTGAAGCGGAAGAAGCGTGTGAGCCGGAAGTTGTCGCTGACCGAGCCGGGCGCCACACTCAAGGCCGGCGGAATTGAGCCGGCAATCGAAGTTAACCAACTGACCCCGGAAATCCTGGCATCAGGCAAGTGGCGTGACGTTGTCTTCAGGAAGTATGACCCGGGGCTCGCGACCGCGCCGAAGTATCCGGGCAAGGAACACCCGCTGCAGCGGGTGATTCAAGAAATCCGGCAGGCGTTCTTCGAGATGGGTTTCGAGGAGGTCGCTTCACCGACGGTGGACACGGCGTTCTGGGTCTTCGACGCCCTGTTCCAGCCGCAGGACCATCCGGCCCGTGAGATGCAGGATACGTTCTACGTGGCCGAACCGAAGCACGGACGGCTGCCGGACGACAAGCTGGTACAGACCATAGCCCGGACCCACGAGAACGGCGGCGACACCGGTTCAACCGGCTGGCGCTACAAGTGGAACCCCGAGAAAGCGCGGCAACTCGTACTGCGCACGCATACGACCTCGGCTTCTATCCGCGCGCTGACCGCGGATCCGAAGCCGCCGCGAAAGGTGTTCTGCATCGGCAAGACCTTCCGCCGCGAGGCGACCGACCAGACCCACCTAGCCGAGTTCATGCAGATTGACGGCATCATCATCGACGAGCAGGCGACCCTCGCGACTCTGTTCGGCACACTTGAGGCGTTCTACAAGAAAATGGGCGCCGAGGAAGTCCGGTTCCGGCCCTCGTTCTTCCCCTATACCGAACCGAGCGCTGAGGTGTTTGCCAAGATGGGCAAACTCGGCTGGATTGAGATGTGCGGCTCGGGAGTGTTCCGGCCCGAAGTCACGCAGCCGCTCGGCTGCAAGGTACCGGTCCTTGCTTGGGGCGGCGGCGTCGAACGGATTGCCATGCTGCGGTTCGGCCTCGACGATATCCGGAAGCTGTACATGGCGGATATCGACTGGCTGAGACAAGCGAGATTGAGCGGATGAGAAGCCAAGAGCCAGAAGCCAAAAGCCAAGAGTCAAAACGGCAGATGGGGAACGCTTGCCAGTAGTTGGTATTGCCACGGCCACGCTAAAGCGGCTCATTGGGAAGAGCCTGGGCCACGACGAGGTCGTCGCCGCACTCGAGCAACTCGGCAACGATGTCGAAGGGACCGCGAGCATCACAGCGTTCCGCTGCGAGAAGTGTGGCCAAACGACCGAGGTCCTGGAGCAGGAGAGTTTCAACGGTACGTGTGAATGGTGCGGCGGCAAGGCGCTGGTTGAAGCCGGCTCGTCCGAGGTCATCCGCATCAGCCTCCTGCCGGTCCGACCGGACATGTTCGACGCAGCCGGGCTGGCGCGCGCGTTGCGCGGCTATCTCGGCATCGAGACCGGTCTGCCGGTGTATCGCGTGGAGCCTTCCGGGTTCAAGGTCACTGTTCAACCGGGCCTGGAGCAGATCCGGCCCTACATTGTTGCCTCCGTGGTACGCGGGTTGGTGATGGACGACGAGACCGTGAAAACCGTGATGAAGATGCAGGAGAACCTGCACTGGGCGCTCGGCCGGAACCGCCGGCGGGCGTCAATTGGCGTGTATGACCTCGATACGGTGGAACCGGACTTCGAGTATTCGGCGGTAACGCCTGACGGTGTGAAGTTCCTTCCTCTCTTCGGCATGCCCGAGGGAATGGCAGCGGCGACCCCGAAGGAGATATTGGAGAAGCACCCGAAGGGTGCCGGGTACAGGCACCTGCTGGAGAAGTTCGACAAGTATCCACTGCTCTGTGACGCCGGCGGCAAGGTACTCTCGATGCCGCCTATCATCAACAGCGAAGACACGCGCGTGACGCAGCAGACGCGGAATCTGTTCATCGACGTGACCGGTCCGGACAAGAATGCGATTGAAAAGACGATTGCGGTCATCGCCTGCGGTCTTGCCGACCTCGGCGGCAAAGTCGAGACGGTGCAAGTCGTCTACCCGGATGGGTCGAAAGAAACGACGCCGAACCTGAAGCCGCAGGTGCTGACGATTGACCCAAAGGCAGCCGAGAAGCTCATCGGCGTGAAGGTACCGGACATGCCGGCCGTGCTCGAACGGATGCGCTACGGCGTGCAGAGGAAATCCGCAGATTACGCAGATTTCGCAGATCGTGCCAGGCAGGACGCGGCCCATACAAACGCAAGAGAGTTGCTGGAGGTGCAGATTCCGGCATACCGCGCCGACATCATGCACGAGTACGACATCTTCGAGGACGTCGCCATCGGCTACGGGTACCACAACATCACACCCCGGCTCGTCCCGAGCATGACCGTGGGCAGCCACCAGCCGATCGAGGAGCTCTCAACGACCGCGCGGCGCGTGATGACCGGACTGGGCTTCCTTGAAATCATGACCCCGGCGCTGACCAATGTCGAGGAGCATTACGGCAAGCTTGGATTGCCGACGCCGGAGCACTACGTGCGGTTGGAGAATCCGATAAGCGTGGAGCAGACCCTGGCGCGCGAGCAGCTCGTCACCGGCCTTCTGAGCACACTCCGCGTCAACACGACGCGGGAAATGCCGCAGCAGGTCTTCGAGGCGGGCGATTGCTTTGAGTTATCGGCGGGAATGGAAACGGGCGTGCGCACCCGGCGTAAGCTCGCGGCGGCGATTGCCGGTCCGAAGATCGGCTACACCGAAGCGAAGCAGGCGCTGGATGCGCTGGGACGCGAACTTGGCCTTGGGCTCCGGTTTGTCGGGATGGACAAGACCAAGAGTGCCCCGTTCATTGACGGCCGCTGCGCCGTGATCTTTGCCGCGCCCGTACAAGCCGCAAACCGCAATCTGAAATCTGAAACGGAGTGGGGCGTGCTCGGTGAGGTCCATCCCGCGGTCCTCGAGTCATTCGGCATCACCCAACCGACCGCCTTGCTGGAGATTGACCTGAGCGTCCTGCTCTCTGAGGCAGGCTGATGGCACGATGCAGGCATTGTGGCGAGCCGGTAGCGGCCGGGCAGGAGTACTGCTATGCCTGCGGTCAGAAAGCCCGCACGCGCGGCTACCGGGCCGAGCATCGGGCGAACCCGCTTGTGATCATCGCGATCTGTCTTATGGTAGTCGCGGTGCTCGGGGGATTGTGGCTCATGCGCGCCAACTCCGCCAAGAAGCAAGCGGCGCTGCTGGCGGAAGAGGAGACGGTGCTCGTCCAGGATTCGACCCGACGCGCCGCACGTCAGTGGCTGGATGCGCAGCGGACCGCGGCGAAGGACAAGGAAGCGCGCGCACTCTCGGCGGAGCTGGACGGCATTGAGAGTCGCTTCCAGTCGATCCGCGTGCGGGTGGCTGAATTCCCGACGGTGCAGCAGGAGAGCATCATCAATCGGTTTGTGGACGAGCTCGCGCTGCTGCGCAATTCGGTGGTCATCCTCGCGTCTTCAGCCGAATCCGAGAAGCAGACGTTGCGCGACAGCATCCATGCCGGCACGCGCCGAGTCGAAGGCCTGACGAAAGAGCTGAGCAGTACGGAATGAAGCAGCCGCACGCCGGTCGCGCGGTCCGAGGCCAGCCGAACGTCCTGCTCTGAGGAGGAGAAATGGCTAAATGCCCACATTGCGGCGAGGTCGTGGCCGCGGGCCAGGAAACCTGCTTCGCCTGCGGTCAGAAGATCCGGGCGCGGGTCCGCCGCCACGAACGACCTCACAACGCGGCCGTCTTTGTGTTTGCCGGCCTGCTCGTCGTCGCCGTCACCGTCGGCATCATCATCATGAATTCGGGCCGCGCGAAGCGGGCGCGCAGCGAGGCCGTCCGTCAGGAGCAGGCGCTGCGCAGAGAGGCGGACCGCGCTGCGGCTCAGGCGAGGCGCGATTCGGCCCGGGCCGCGGTCAGGAACGATGCAGCCGGCATGCTGGTTCAGGAAGTGAACGACATCGAGGCGCGATTCGAACTTGTGCGGAAGCAGGTCGTCCGGGACCAGCCGAGCCCGGAGCAGGCGAAGGTGATAGCGCAGATCAGCCGCGAGTTGACAGGCCTGCGCCAGCTGGTGGCGACCATGGCCGGTCAGTCGGGCCCACCGGCCGACAGCCTCAAAGACCAACTCCGCGACGGTGAACGCAGGGTACGGACTCTGATTTCCGCTCTGAGCCGCGCGTCGAAGAAGTAGGGGTCAGGGGCCGGGGATTAGGGACGCGGGCGGAGAATCAGAATGGGGCGAAACGGGCCTCGCGCCAGTATGACTCCTTCAGCAGATTGGACTGCCGGCTCAGCGCCTCGGCGTGGGACTCCTCCCACTTCGCCAGTTCCTCGAAGAACCGCCGCACCTCCGGCTGGTCCGCAACCTGAGTCAGTTTCCGATACCGGATAATCGTCGCCTCTTCGAGCGCGAGCCCGACCGAGAGCGCGGTCATCTCCCAGTGCGCTTCACCGATCCTTGAGCGCAAAGCGTCAGAGAAAATCGGGCTGGGCCCGGAGAGGTCGGCATGAGGCTCCGGCTTCATCTCCTCCCAGGGCGTACCGGCAACGAGGTGGCCGTACTGCCGGCGCAGCCACTGCTGGTGTTCGGATTCGTCCTGGGCCAATTGCCGGAAAACTTCCCGCCCCTGGGCGTCGGTCGTATTGCCGGCGGCGATGGTGTAGAACTGGACGCCGGTCTGCTCGGTCAGGATTGCCTCCTTCAGCCCGGCAAGCAACTGGTCTTTGGTGTTGATCATAGCGACTCCTTCGTCTCGGGCGTCGGCCCGGCAGCGAGCAACTCGGCTACCTTGGCGAGCAGGTTTATGCGGTCGAGCGGTTTGGGCAGGAAAGCGTCGGCGCCGGCGCTCATAGCTGCCTTGATGTCCTTCTCATTGGTCCGGCCGGAAAGAACAACGACGGCCGCGCGGAAAGTGCGGTCTCGTTTGAGCAGGGCGCAGACTCCATATCCATCTACCCCCGGGATAATCAGGTCGAGCACAACCAGGTCAGGCGGGTCGGCGCGAGCTGCCTTGAGCGCGGCGATTCCGTCCAGGACCCCGGTTACGCGATAGCCGGCGCTCACGAGTATCTTCTCGATGAGCATCAACGTCGCCCGCTCGTCTTCGACCACCAGGATATGCCTGCGTTCCACTCTGGGCAGTCTAGTCCGCTCTCACCATCAGTCAAGCCGGGGGCAGCAGGCTACCATTTCTTCCGCCACCAGAAGTACATGAAGATTGCCAGCGCCGCCGCCGACAGAGCCATCACCAGCCAGAATGCCAGCGGGTGCTGGGAGGGAATGGGCAGCCGGACGTTCATCGAGAATGTCGAGACGACCAGCGTCGGCACCATGATGCCGATGGTGATGATGTTCAGCGTCTTCACCAGCACGCTGATGTTGTTGGAGACGATGGAAGCACGGGCGTCCATCATGCTGGCGAGGATGTTCGAGTAGATCTCGGCCTGGCGGCCGCACTGCTTGTTCTCGATGATGGTGTCGTCCAGGTACTCGGTCTCTTCCGGCGTGAAGCCGAACTTGGCGGCGTTGTACTTGATCTTCTCGATGAGCAGGTCATTGGAATTGATGGAACTGACGTAGTAGACGAGGCTCTTCTCCAGCCCGAACAGGTTGATGAGGTAACGGTTCTCCATCGCCTCGTTGATCTTGTGCTCGAGTTCGCCCGTGATGGATTTGATAATCTTCAGGTGCTCGAGGAAGTGAAAGATGGAACGGTAGATGAGCTTGAGCACTACCTCGGACAGGGTCGAGACTTTGTTGAACTGCTTGCCCTCGAACAAAGCGATGTCCTCCGCCTGGACGATGATGATCCGGTCCTTGAACAGAAAGATGCCTCCGGAGACGACCTTGAACATCACGCCGTCCTGGCCCGAGTAGTTGCGCGGCCGCTTGTAGATGATGGCGGCGTGGTCGGGCTCGAACTCGAGCCGGGCCAGTTCGTCGGGATCGAGCGCGGACGCGAGCGTGTGCTCGTCGAGCTTGCAGGAGTCGATCAGGAACCGGCGCTCGGCTTCGTCCGGCCCGATGTAGACTGAAATCGGCCCGTCCGTTTCCTCAACCACCCGGCTGTCGCGGATGCAGTATGTTCTCAGCATTGTCCTAGTCGGCGCGGGCAGCCGCGCAAGTCCGTCCTCCGGTCCGGCGTCGGCCGGACCACCATCAGCCCTCCGTCAGCAGTTCAGAAACCTTCGCGAGCAGCGCGGCCTGGTCGACCGGCTTCGGGAAGAAGGCGCTGGCGCCGGCGTCGAGGACCTGTTGGGCGTTGCGTATGTCGATCACGCCGGAAACGACAATCACGGGCGCCTGAAACTCCGAGTCCCGGTGGAACATGTGGATCGTCTTGTATCCGTCGGTGACCGGCATGTCCATGTCGGTGATCACCAGGTCGGGACGATGGTCACACGCCGCTTCGAGGGCCGACTGGCCTTCCTCGCCGGTGATGACTCGGTAGCCGGCTGACTCCAGTAGCTTCTGCATCATCATGCGGATGCCGATGTCGTCATCAACCACCAGTATTGTCTTCTCGCTCATCGGCTTCAGCTTATGTCCGTAAAGGGATTAGTCAAGCGAATGCTAACTGTCCCGGAACCGAGACCGGATTAACCACCGAGAACCCTGAGCGCACGGAGGCAAGTGAAGGCCGAAGTCCGCCTCGGGGCATTTTGCATTTTGATATCTGCATTCTGACTTGCGCGCCCTGTGGCTCGATCTCGGGGATTCAGTCAGCTCCCCTGCTTGCCGCTCCAGCCGGTCACTTCAACCCGGATGACGGCCACGCCGCCGAGCCGCTCCGGCGCAAGCAGCCGCCCCTTGACCGGCTCCGGTTCAGGCTCGAGCCGGTCGATGAGCAGGCGCAGGGCGCGGAGCTTCTCCTCCGGGTCGGCGACGAGCCCGGCCGTACCTTCGAACTGGACCGTGCGGTAGCGATGTTCGCATTCGCCGGCGACATACCCGCAGTCTTCCAGCACCTGCCCGTAGACGCGCGGGTTGGCGCGGATGACATCGAGTTTCCGGCCGGTCGGAGCGCAGTGGAAATAGAAGCATTTGCGCTCCGCGTCAAACGCGTGGCTGAGGGTAACGAGGTAGGGCTGATTCTCGGCGCACAGGGCGAGAGTCAGAAACTTCTGGCCCGCGACGATGCGGGCAATTTCGGTCGGGTCAGTGATTGCCTTGTCCGGGTGGCGATTGTGCCAGCTCTTCATTTCGCCCGCTTCACCAGGCAGCGAGTGATTTCGCCGATGTACACACGGTGGTAATCCTTCTTCGGGTAGTGCACGTCGGTCCTCGGGTCGAGGAACCGCTTCGGGTCGATGTCCGTCGTATAGAGCTTGCGGCAGATGAGCGCGAGCCGTGCCTGCTTGAACGTCACCGCGTCCTTGAAGGGCGACACCGGCTCCAGCCCGGTCTCCTTCGCCTTGTCATAGTCGCGGCCCGACTTCGACCCGCAGAAGACCAGCGCCTTCCGGTGCTTCTTCGTGAAGAACGAAAGGGTGAATCGTTCGTTCTTCTCCATGAACTCGTACGTGTAGCGAGTCGGGCGGACGAATACGAATGATACCGGGCGGTTCCAGAGGACACCCAGCCCGCCCCAGCTCGCGGTCATCGTGTTCCACCGCTCGGGCGTACCCGCGGTCACGAGCATCCAGTCCTTGTCAATCAGCTTGAAGACATTGTCCTTCAACGTGTACGGGCCAATTCTCAGGAATTCGGTAGCCATCGCAGCTCCTTTCATGGTGGGGGATTATAGCATCCGGCTCGACCCGTTGCCAGTCTCCGTGCTGGTTGACCGGGCGCGCGTCCGGCCTATCATCCTCGGTGCGGAATAGACGGCGCCCGACCCCGGTATATTCGAGCGGAGGTACATAGTGACGAAGACAACAAAGTCCGAAGTACGAAGTCCGAATGTCGAATGGCAGACCGTCAGAAGCAGACTGAGCTGCCTGCTGTTCGCCGCGGTCCTGCTTGTCCCGATGCTGGCAACGGCCCAGCCCATCAAGATGCCCGAGGAAGACAAGACCCTCTCTCCCTATTTCGTGGTGAAGAGCGACGACCCGAGCGTGGACCGGTTGCCGCTCCTTTCTACCAAAGCGGACGTGAGTATCGCCGGCGTGATTGCCGACGTAGTGGTGACCCAGGTCTACAAGAACGACGGGAAGAAGCCGATTGAGGCAATCTACACCTTCCCGGCCTCGACCCGGGCCGCGGTCTACGCGATGAAGATGACCATCGGCGACCGGACGATTGTCGCGAAGATCCGGGAGCGCGAGCAGGCGCGCAAGGAATACGAGCAGGCCAAGCAAGAGGGCAAGTCCGCGTCGCTGCTGGAGCAGCAGCGGCCGAACGTGTTCCAGATGAACGTCGCCAATATCATGCCCGGCGACTTCATCACGGTGGAGATGTCCTACACCGAGCTTCTGGTGCCGACCGAGGGCGTCTACGAGTTCGCGTACCCGACCGTAGTCGGCCCGCGCTACTCGAATGTCAGCGAGAAGGACGCGCCCAAGTCCGAGCACTGGGTCGCCTCGCCCTACCAACACGAGGGCGAGCAGCCATCCTACACGTTCGGCATGGCCGTGGACCTTTCCTGCGGGCTGCCGATTCAGGAGATCTCCTGCCCGTCGCACAAGACCGTCGTGAAGTACACCGGTCTGAATTCGGCGGCGGTGCGGCTGGACGAGTCGGAGAAGGCGGGCGGCAACCGGGATTTCATCCTGCGTTATCGCCTTGCCGGCGGCAAGATTGAGTCGGGTCTCCTGCTGTACCAGGGCAAGGACGAGAACTTCTTCCTGCTGATGCTCCAGCCGCCCAAGCGGGTCGAGCAGTTCCAGATTCCGCCCCGCGAGTACATCTTCATCGTCGACGTCTCGGGCTCGATGCACGGATTCCCGCTCGACATTTCGAAGACCCTGCTGCGCAACCTCTTCACCAACCTGCGGCCCAAGGACTACTTCAACGTCCTGCTCTTCTCCGGCGACAACGCGGTCCTCTCCGAGAAGTCGTTGCCCGCGACCAAGGAAAACCTCGAGAAGGCAATCAAGGTGATTGACGAGCAGCGCGGCGGCGGCGGGACCGAGATCTTGCCCGCACTGCGGCGGTCGCTCTCCCTGCCGAAGGCCAAGGGGGCTTCTCGCAACTACGTGATTATCACCGACGGCTACGTGACGGTCGAGACCGAGGTGTTCGACCTGATTCGCAAGAGCCTCGGCCAGGCCAACTTCTTCGCCTTCGGCATCGGTTCGGGCGTCAACCGCTACATCATCGAAGGCATGGCGCGGGTCGGCATGGGCGAGCCCTTCGTCATCGAGAAACAGGAGGCGGCCGCGGCCCAGGCCGAGAAGTTCCGCAAGTACATCCAGACCCCGGTGCTGACCGACATCAACGTCAGCTTCCCCGGGTTCGAAGCCTACGACGTCGAGCCGGAGCACGTGCCGGACGTGCTGGCCGAGCGGCCGATTATCATCAGCGGCAAATGGCGTGGCTCCGACAAGGGTTCAATCAAGGTCACCGGCATGAGCGCGCAGGGCGAATTCTCCCGGACCGTAAGCGTGGCCGAGTTCCCGCCGAACGCGAACAATTCGGCGCTCCGCTACCTCTGGGCCCGGCACCGCATCCAGATGCTGGCCGACTACAACAACCTGCGCGAAGACAGCGGCCGCGTGAAGGAAGTCACCCGGCTCGGCCTCAAGTACAACCTGCTCACCAACTACACCTCGTTCGTCGCCATTGACTCCAAGGTGCGAAACGTGGGCGGCAAACAGGAAGTCGTTGAACAGGTTCTGCCCCTGCCGCAGGGCGTGTCCGACTACGCGGTCGGCGGCGGAGCGGCAACGGGAGTCATGGGCATGTCGCGTGGGAAGAGCGCGATGCCCATGGTCTCGGCCGACGCGCTGGAAGAGCGCGAGTCCGGCGCCAAGCCGCCGCCGCCCGCGCCGCGCGTGCAGGTAGCGAAGGTCGTAATCCAGGGCGGCGTGTCCGAGAAGGCAGTCAAGCAGCCGATTGAGAAACAGCTCGCCGAACTGGTGAACGCGTATGCGTCGGAACTGTCGTCTCAGCCGGGGCTGCGCGGCAAGATGGTCGTCGAGTTCACGGTCGGCGCGAACGGGCTCGTACGCAACGTGAAGGTCGTACTGAACGAGTTGAATCCGAGCCTCGGGCAAACGGTCATCGGGTTCCTCAAGAAGCTCAAGGTGACCAACTCCACGGGCAGTGACGCCACTGTCAAACTGACCCTCAACTTCAAGCCATAGCGCCTACACGTCTCCTTCGGCCAAGTGCGGGGAAGCTTGCCTTCCTCGCACTGGCCGTTTTCTGCCTTGCTGCGACATGGGCGGTCCCTTCGCGCGTGTTCTGCAAGAATGCCGCAGTCCAGGACACTTGACAGGAAACCGGATCGATGTATGCTGGACCCAGTCTGAGGGCTTTCCGCCAGCCCCACCACGTCTCGAAGTCCAGACCCAAAGGAGGCATTCATGAGTCACGCCCGAGGCGCGTCTGTTTTGGTCTTGACCGTGCTGGTGACAATTCTCTGTCCTTCAACTCTCCAAGCTGTAATCAGGTTCCAGCGCGCATACGGTGGCTCCGGCGATGAGGACGGGAATTCCGTCCAGCAGACTGCCGACGGCGGGTACATTATCGCCGCGACCACCAACTCGTACGGCGCAGGAAGCAGCGATATGTATCTCATCAAGACTGACGCAAATGGTGACACCATCTGGACCCGAACCATCGGCGGAGCCGCGGCGGAAGAGGCGAGCGGTGTCCAGCAGACCTCGGACGGCGGATATGTCGTCGCTGGCCAGACACTGTCTCTTGGAGCGGGAAGTGCCGATGTCTATCTGGTCAAGCTGAATGCGCTGGGCGAGACGCTTTGGACGAGAACCTTCGGAGACTCGTCTCCCAACGTGGGATACTCAATCGTGCAAACTGCCGACTCCGGGTACGTAATCGCCGGCTACTCGTACACCTCCGCGCAGAACGTAAACGACGCCTTGCTGATCAAGACCGACCGTTCCGGCAACCCGCAGTGGAGCAAGACCTACGGCGACACTCTGTATGAGTGGGCAAGCTCGGTTCGACAGACGCCGGATGGCGGCTACGTCTTCACCGGGTGCAAGGGGTCAAGAAGAACAGATACCCGTCAAGTCTACGTCGTCAAGACCAACACCACAGGCGACACGGAGTGGACCAGGACCTACGGCGGTGCGTCAGAGGATAGGGGTTTCTGCGTTGAGTTGACCGGCGATGGCGGATATATCGTAGCCGGCATCACGCTATCTTATGGCGCGGGTTCAAGGGATTTCTACCTGCTCAGGATGAACTCCGTCGGCGACACGATTTGGACCCGGACCTTTGGTGCAAGCGGCAACGATGCAGGGTACTCCGTCAAGCGAACCAGCGACAACGGCTTCCTCGTCGTCGGCTGCACCGTCCCGCCCGATTCGAGTTACATGGACGTCTACCTCGTGAAGGTCAACGCAAACGGCGACACGGCGTGGACAAGGACCTACAATCACTCGCCTGGTGACGACGTGGGGTACTCGGTTCAGACCACGAGCGACGGAGGCATCGTTATTGCGGGTTACACGTACTCTGCCAACTGGGACCACGACGTCTATCTACTCAAAACCGATGCCAACGGCAACCTCGCCGTTGCTGAGAACGGCTCAAAGCCGGAGATAACTGGTCAGGGGATGGGAGCAACGGTCGTCAGGGGCCTACCGCATGGCGCTGTCTCCTTCGACGCGATGGGCAGACTCGTCACGCACCCAAAGCCAGGCCTCTACTTCGTGAAGGAACCACAGGCTAAAGCTCAAGCGCAGGCAGTCCGGAAGGTCCTGCTGGTCGAATAGGAATCAGAATTGGGGAATCGTCATGCACGATTGTCTTACGAGGACAACCATCGGAAGTCGGCTACCGGACCACAAGCCGGACACTCGATCTAGGAACCTTGCATGTCTGCCATGAGGCGCGTCCTGCTTGTGCTGCCGCTACTTCTGCTGTCCTCCGCCCAGGCCGCGACGCGACCGTCAAGGTAACCTTCAACTTCAAACCATAGCGCTGACACGACTCCTTCGGCCCAGTGCGGGGAAGCTTGTCTTCCTCGCACTGGCTGTTGCGGTCATAGTAGTTGGGTGGCGGGTCTTACCTCGCGTGCTGAAGGAGCGCCGGTTCAGGGCACACCAGCTCGACTCCAGCCTGTTGGCCGACCCGCGATACCGGGCCAGGCTCGAGGCGATGACGCCGGAGCAGGTCCAGCGCTATCTCGAGCGCGCCACCGATGCGGCCATCGCGGACTACCTGCAGCGCCTGCTTCAGTTCGCGCGCGAACAGGCGGCGCTCGCCGCGGCCCCGGAAGGTAGCCGCGAGGGCGTCACGTTCATCATGGGCGAGGACCGGAACCCGGATAACCGCTTCTACCAGGCCGCGACCGACTACTACCTGACCGACTCCGGCGCGCGGACCGCGCATATCGAGCGGAACCTGCGATGCCTGGCCGACGTGCGCGACTACCTTGCCACTCACCGGCCTGCCTCCGGGCCGTGGGGCGTCGTCAACATCGTCGTCCACTCCTACGAATGGGGCGGGCTGGCCGTACCGGTGCGCGAGGGACAGGGTCGGACCGACCTGACCGCGCTCCGGCTCGCGATTGCCTCGGACGACTTAAAGCCGCTTGCCGACAGTGTAGTTGACTGCCGCACCGACTTCCGAATCCAGGGCTGCGCGCTGGGACGCGACACCGCCCTGCTCCGGCTGATGAGCATCGCCTTCGGCGGCAACGACCTCCAGCGGCCCAAAGTCGGGTCTTCGCGCTACTTCGTCTACTACGAGTCGCGGCGTGAAGCCGGCTGGGTCGAATCGGTGGGACAGTTCTTTGCCGAGTACTGGTACGTCGTCTACCGCAAAGGGCAGCGGCCGGGCAACGCGGAACTGGCAAAGCGGTTTGCCGAACGCTACCCGGCCGATACGATTAACTGGCGGGCCGCCCTGGGCAGGTCCGGGCCACGCCGGCCCGGCGACGCCTACTACCGGATGCTCAGCCTGCCCGCGACCTGGGTCGCGGTCTACCCGGAGTCGGTCGCGCCGCCCCGCGTGGCCGGCCCGGCCGCGCGGCGGGCCTGGCTGGAGGCACAGACGGAATTTGGCGGGCGGCTCAAAGGTCTCGGCCTCGAACTTGACGACTTCCTCTGGAGCGTGCGCGACACGGCTGTCCTGGACAGCGGCGTAAGGAAACCGGCTATCCTCGCCGTCGGCCGGAGCACCATCGCCTGCATCGAACGGGATGTGGTGATGCCGGATACCACTCCGGGACTCGTGCGCCGGGTCTACGGCTCAGCCACCGAGCCGCTCTTCTGGCAGGAAGACGCGCCCGCGCACCCGGCCACCCAACCCCTCGGCTCCAACGTCTCCTTCCGCTGACCTCCCGCTGTTCGTTTCCGGGTCAACCTCAACCTGAACCTGGTCCTTGCATCGTAGCTCTCACCGTATCCGGCATTGCAGCGGTCACCGGATCTTGGACTGGACCTCAACCTGGATTCTCAACCGTATCTCGGCCTGGTTCTCAACCTCAATCTCAACCTCTGCCTGCACCTTAACCTGTTTCTGTACCTCAACCTTGACCTCAACAGCAGCCTCTGCTTGTTCCGGTCACTATCCCCGGCGAAGTAACTCGGACTCAACCTTGGCCTCTGCCTTAACCTGGCAGTGTCCAAGCTATTGGGGAGGTATAGGAGGGGTCGGAAAGGGCATACGGGCTATGGTATTGAGACCATG
>CAZVCQ010000009.1:0-18995 GCA_964626085.1 uncultured bacterium | reverse complement strand
GCCGCCGCCGGTCAGCACCACCCCGGCCGACAACCCCTCGCCGAAGCCCGACTGCTTCACCTCGGCATCGGCCAGGGTCAGAATCTCCTCGACGCGGGGCTGGATGACCGACGCCAGCAGCCGCCGCGATACCTGCTTGGGCCCGCGGCCCGACGCATCCTCGACCGATATCGCCTCGTCCTTCTCAATCTGACTGGCCATGGCCGCGCCGTACTTCCGCTTCAGCTCCTCGGCCTGAGGGAAAGTCGTGCGCAGGCCGATGACAATATCCTTGGTGATATTGACCGCGCCCACCGGCAGCAGCTTGGTGAACCGGATTTCGCCGTCCCGGTAGATGGAAACGTCGGTGACGCCGCCCAGGTCGACAAGCGCGACGCCGAGCTCCTTGTCCTCTTCGTCGCAGACGCCGTAGAGGCTCGCGATTGACTGCAGAACCAGCGAACGGTTCCTGACTTCCAGCCGCTCCATCACCCGGTAGAGGTTCTCGACCGCGGTCACCGCGCCGATGATGAGCAGCGCCTCGACCTCGAGCCTGACTCCGAACAACCCGAGCGGGTTGCGCACGCCCCTCTGGCCGTCGACGACGAACTGGGTCGGGACAACATGCAGTATCTGCTCATCGTTGGGCAGCCGGATAGTCTGCGCCTGCTTGATAACGTCCTCGACGTCGCGCGGGCTGATGCCGCGCGAAGGCTTCCGTACCGGCACGGCCGCGGTTCCGGTCAGATGCTTGATGTGCTCGCCGGAGATGCCAACAAAAGCCGGGTAGCTCTTGAACCTCCCGCCGACCATCGCCTCGCACTGCCGGGCCGCCGCCTCGACCGACAACGCCGCCTTGTCGAGATTGATGACCACGCCCTGCTTGAACCCCTCGGGCGCGGCGGTGCCGTACCCGACAATACCCGTCTTACCCGCGTGGTCGGTCTCGGCAACTACACAAGCAACCTTGGTGCTGCCGATATCCACCGCAACGGTACGCCTCGTTTTTGCCATACTACCTCCTCTTGGAAAAGGACTCCAGGACTCCAGGATTCGAGGGGTCCAGTGACTGGAATCCTTGAATCCTCGATCCCTTCAATCCCGGCCCTCGGACCTCGTCCCGTCCCGGCAGATACTGCACTTCCTCTTCGAGCAGAATCCCGGTCTGCCGCTCAACCGTCGCCTTGACGACCTGGACCAGTTCGTACACATCCGCGAACCGCGCCCGGCCGGTGTTGACCAGGAAGTTCGCGTGCATCTCCGAGACTTTGGCGCCGCCGATGGTCCTGCCTTTCAGACCACACTCCTCGATGAGCCTGCCCGCCGGGACCCGTCCCCCGTCCTCGGTCTCCGGATTCCTGAAGAACGACCCGGCCGACGGCTCCTTCGGCTGCTTCGCCCACCGCCGCTCCCGCACTTCGTCCGCCGACATTCGACATTCGACATTCGACATTCGGCAATTCCCCGGAGGCTCCATCGTCACCTCCACCGCGACCAATCCGGGTCCAATCATCGGCCGCCGGTATTCGCGACGAAGCTCCGTGCCGGTGAGAACCAGCTCATTCCCCTCCGGATCGAGCACGGTGACACTGGCGACGACGTCGCCCAGGGACCGACCGAAAGCGCCGGCATTAGAATGCAGCCCGCCGCCGACCGTGCCCGGAATGCCGGCAACGAACTCGACTCCGACCAGCCCTTCCCTTTCGGCAAATGCCGCAACCGCATCGAGGACAGCCCCGGCACCGCAGACGAGGCGAACAGGGATCGAGGGATCAAAGGATCGAGGGATCGAGTATCCGGAACCCCCATCTTCTGTCACTCTGTCCCTCTGTCCCTCTGTCCCTCTATCCCGCTCTGCTTTGACTTCTGCCAGCTCGCCGCCGAGACAGACCACGACCCCGCGCAGGCCCTGGTCGGAAACGAGCACGTTCGAACCCCGACCCAGCAGCCACGTCCGCACACCGGCCTCGCGGCAGACCGAAAGCACGCGCGCGAGCGCCTGCCGGTCACGAGTGCAGACCCAGGCGTCGGCCAGCCCGCCAAGGCGGAAAGTCGTATGCTGAGCCATCGGTTCGGCGAATCTGATTTCCGCCGCACAGCCGGCTACAGCTTCGCCAAGATCTCTTCGCCAATCGTACATATGTTTCCTGCTCCAGCGATAAGGACCACGTCGCCCTTGCGCAGCTTGGCTGCGAGCACGCCCGACACGTCGGCCAGTTCCGGCACGTAGCTGACGCCGGGTTTGCCCGCGGCCTCCACCGCTTTCAGAATCAGTGTCGCGTCCACACCCGGGATTTCGGGCTCGGATGCCGCGTATATCTTCGTCAATATGAGTTCGTTGGCCGCGGCAAAGCACGTCCCGAACTCTTCGGCCAGCGCCTTCGTCCTCGTGTACCGGTGGGGCTGAAACACAACCAGGATGCGCCGGTCGGGAAATGCATGGCGCAGGGCCTCGAGGGTAACCCTGACCTCGGTTGGATGATGTCCGTAGTCGTCGTACACCATCACGCCGTTCTTCTCTCCAAGCTTCTCAAGGCGGCGGTGAACTCCCGAGAAGACGGCCAGTCCCTGCGCCATTGCTTCAAAACTAGTGCCGAGTTCGTTGCCAGTCACGAGTGCAGCCAGGGCATTCGCCACGTTGTGCATCCCGGGCATCGGCAGGTTGAACCGGCCAACCTCCTTGCCGCCGTAGAGCAGCGTGAACGCGCTCGAGAACCCGTACAACTGGACGTCCTTGGCTCGGAAGTCCAAGTCCCTGGTCACCACTCCCTGGTCCCTAGTCCCTAGTCCGTAGGTGACCACCCGGCGCTTGGCCCGGTTCCGGATGGACCGGACCGCGGGCGAATCCATGCACAGCACGATCGCACCGTAGAACGGGACCCGGTTCACGAACCGGACGAACTCGCGCTTGATGTCGGCCAAGTCGTGATACACGTCCAGGTGTTCGCGCTCAATGTTGGTCACCACGGCGATTGTCGGATAGAGGGCAAGGAACGAACGGTCGCTCTCATCCGCCTCGGCGACGAGGTACTGGGACTGGCCGAGCTTGGCCCCGGTATCCGTACCCCTCACCCGACCGCCGATGACACTCGTCGGGTCGAGCCCGGCTCGCTCCATCAGGTGCGCCACCATCGAGGTCACCGTTGTTTTGCCGTGGCTGCCGGAGATGGCGACCGAGAACTTCATCCGCATCAACTCGGCCAGCATCTCAGCCCGACGGATAACCGGTATCTCCCGGCCCCGCGCGGACTCGAGTTCCGGGTTCTCGGAATGAACCGCCGACGAGTAGACGACGACCTGCGCATCGGCGCAGTTCGCCGCATCGTGGCCGATGGCGACCCGGATTCCCGCTTCCGCGAGCTTCCGGGTCGTGTCGCTTTCCTTCGCGTCCGAGCCCGTCACCTCGAAGCCCATGTTCCTGAGCACGAGCGCGATGCCCGACATCCCGACCCCGCCGATTCCCACGAAGTGGACCCGCTTCAGACGGCCAAACATTCCTGAATCCTCCGCGCGATAGTCGAGGCGGCGTCGGGCTTGGCGACCGACCGCGCTGCTGTTTCCATCTGCTGCCGGCGCGGCCCGTCGTCCATCAACGTGCGGACAAGGCTGGTGAGTCCGGACAGGCGGCTTTGGTCCAGAACCGTGGCTGCCCCGACCGATGCCAGGTATTCCGCGTTGGCGTCCTGGTGCCGGTCGGTGGCATGTGGAAAGGGAATGAGTATGGCAGGAATGCCAAAGGCAACTAGTTCTGACAGAACCACGCCGCCTGCCCGGGACACTGCAATCGTCGCCCGCCGGTAAAGCTCCTCCGGATGGCTGGTGAACTCGACTATCTCGCAGTTCTTCGAGCTGACGCGGGACCGGACGAAATCATAGTCACGCCGGCCCGTGAGAACGATGAAACTCAGATTGGTCAACGCCGCCGCCGCATCCAGGGCAGCGACGTTCAACGCCTGAGCACCAAGGCTCCCACCGATGAAGAGCACAGTCTTGCCGTCATCGCTCCGTTCGCCATGATCAAATGCACGCCGCAGCGGATTGCCGGTCACGCTGTTTACACCGGGAAATGGCCTCGCGCAGGGGAAGGCCAGAAACAACTCGCGCGCTCTCGCCGCGAAGAAACTCGTCACCCGGCCCGGGATGCGGTTCTGCTCAAGCAGGAAGTACGGCGTCCCTGCGAACTCGGTTGCGGCCAGCAACGCAGCCGTGGCGAATCCACCCGTGGCCACGACGCCGCCGGGCGCGACCCGACGCAGAAGGCTGATTGCCTGAAGCAGCCCGCGGCCCAGAAGCCCGGCAGCTCGTACCTTCCCGCCGATGCCTTTCCCATGGAAGCCAGCCGAGGTCAGCGGTGCAAAGGCGAAACCGTGCTCCGTCGCGACCTGATTCTCAAGACCAGACTCTCTTCCGGTCCAGAGCACGTCGATTCCCAGGTCCCGCATCTCAATGCCCAGAGCCAGTGCCGGGAACACGTGCCCGCCGGTGCCACCCGCACCAAGAACCACCTTCACAGCGGCCACCTGCTTGTCACGCTCTACCTCCGCGCCGTCCGACCGGGGCCGCGGAAGCCAACTTGCCCAGCACCAGGACCTTGTGTCGGGCCGGCGCCGCGGCCATCCCGAATCGGAGGACGCTTCCGCGTGGAGCCGGCGGCAGGTCCACGGTTGCCCGGTTCCGCCGATATCTTGAGACATTCAGCAGGACACCGACTGCGAACAAGTTTGAGAGTAGCGCTGACCCTCCCGACGAGACGAAAGGCAGAGGTTGGCCGGTCGTTGGAATCAGGCCCAACGCGACAGCTATGTGGACTACGGCGTACAGGAAAAGGACCAAGGTTATCCCCGCGGCCAGGTACTGGCCGAATGGTGTCCGCGCCTCGCTGCTTATCTTCATGCCGTACAGGAATAGTATCAGGTAGAGCAGGCAGACGGCCACGCTGCCGATGAACCCAAACTCCTCCCCGATTTCGGCGAAGATGAAGTCATTGTACATCTTCGGCAGGAACTGGAACTTCTGCCGGCTTTCTCCCAAACCCCGACCAAAAGGACCTCCGGAACCGATGGCGATCAATGACTGTTCCTGCTGGCGATGCTTGCCAGTCCTGAATCTGGTCCACCGGTCACGCGCGTACGGAATGCAGGTGATGGCCAGCGTGAATAACGCGACCCCGACCAGCACGGTCACAATCAGATACCGCCATCTCACACCGGCAACCACGAAGAGGGCGAGACCCGCGACGGCGATGATGAAGCTCGTGCCTACTGCCGGCTGCAGCAGAGTGAGCCCGACGATGCCGAGCACCACCATCCCGGGCAGTATGCACCCCCAGAGCAGGTGCTGCTCCACACCCCGCTCTTTCACCGAGTCGAAGTAGCCGGCCAGCCAGACGAGCAGCGCGAACTTGGCGAACTCGGCGGGCTGGAACGAAAGCGCCCCGCTTCCGAGTGCACGCTTCACGTCTTTGAACATGAGGCCAATAACCAGAGTGAGGATCAGCACGCCGGTCGACCCGACCAGCATTACCCACTTCGTCTTGCGGTTCCATATGGTGTAGCGGAGTTTCGCTCCCAGGAACAACGCCACTAGACCCGCACCCGCCCGCAGTCCCTGAGACTGGAGGAACGCAACACCCTTGTGGCAGGTCGTCGCGTAGACGAGCGTCACGCCGATCAGAACAAGGGTCACTACGACGAAGAGCACGGTTGAGTCGATCGGCCCCGATGGCCGCTCCGGACGACGTGCCCCCTCCAATCTGAGACTAGTCAAGTTTGCTCACTTCCATCCGGAACGCCTCGCCCCGGGCTTCGAAGTCTCGGAACTGGTCGAAGCTGGCAAAGCCCGGTGCGAACAGCACTGCGTCCCCGGCCCGCGCCTTTGCCCGGGCGACGATTGTCGCCGCCCTGAGGTTAGGTAGCACGTTGTAGCGGCGGAATCCGACCGCGGCTAGTTCGCGCGCAATCCGCTTGCTGCTCTCGCCGACCAGCAGGACCCAACTCGCATACTTGCTCATGGCCCGGGTGTATTCCGCTGTCGGCAGAGCCTTCTCTCTGCCCCCGGCAATCAACACCACGCCCCTCACGCTTCGCCCCTCGCCGCTCGTCGCGACCGCCTCGAGCGACTTGGCACCAGCAGCCGGATTGGTCGTCATTGAGCTATTGATGTAGTCCACGCCGTGCAGCCGGCGGACGTGCTCCAGCCGGTGCGGCAGACCAGCGAAGGTCCTGAGCGTGCGACGTATCGCTGGAAAAACGACTCCCAGCCGACGCACAGTGGCAATGGCTGCAAGACAGTTCTGAACGTTGTGCATCCCCGGGAGTTCAAGCTGGCGAATCGGCAGTACCTTGCGACCGTCGGCCCAGAGGCTCCCGTCCGCAAGATACGCATCCACACTGCGCCGCCGCAGCGAGAAGAAGTGCTTGCGCGCATCGCCCCGTGCCCTGGCCGCATAGACCAGCCGGTCATCACGATTGAGGATCGCGTAGTCGCCCTGGTCCTGGCGGTCGAGGATTCTGAGCTTGCAGTCCGCGTACCGGCGGACCGTGCCGTGGCGGTTCAGGTGGTCGGGAGCAATGTTGAGAATCACGGCGACCCTTGGTTTCAGCCAGCGCACCCGTTCGAGCTGGAAACTGGAAACCTCGACGACATAGTAGTCCTTTGGTCCGGCCAGGAGCGCCGACGAAAGCGGCTGCCCCGGCGCCAGATTCCCACCGCAAAAGACCCGCTCACCGGCATTCTCGAGCATACGTGCGGTCAGCGCAGTGGTGGTCGATTTGCCGTTCGTACCGGTGATGGCAATGATCGGGCCGCCCACGAACCTGCTCGCCAGGTCAAGTTCATCGACGATCGGAACCGACCTTTGCCGCAAGGCACGAACCAACGGATGAGTGTTGCTGATTCCGGGGCTCACGACCATCCAGTCGACCCGCGCGGCTTCGGGCCGTCGGGTGGTCTTGAGGCCCGCGCTCTTGAGAGCAAGCACAGGTTTCGATCCAAGCACGGCCACGGCCTCATCAGTGCCAGTGACCTTCGCGCCCGACCGCAGCAGGAACCGAGCGACCGACGCCCCGGATCGCCCCAGGCCCACCACCAACACCCTGGCACCTTTCAAGGGCCAGGGGTCAAGGGGTCCAGGATTCGAGGATTCAAGCGACCGGCCTGCCTGTGCGTGGCCGCGCGCAGACAGGCGCTGGACCCCTCGAATCCTGGAATCCTGGAATCCTCTCTTCTTCATCGTATCTTCAGCGTCCCCAGCGCGGCCAGCCCGAGGAGCACGGCGAGAATCATGAACCGGGTGACTACCTGCGGTTCCGACCAGCCCGCGAGTTCGAAGTGGTGGTGCAGCGGGGCCATGCGAAAGAGCTTTCTGCCCCCGGTGGCGTGGAAGTAGCCGATTTGCAGGAGGGTCGAGCCGGTTTCCATCACCAGCACGCCGCCGACTATCGGCAGGAGTATTTCGTGCTTGCAGAGTATTGCCGCCAGGCCGAGGATCCCGCCCAGCGGCAGCGACCCGGTGTCACCCATGAAGATCTGCGCCGGCCAGGCGTTGAACCAGAGAAACCCGAGGCACGCCCCGACCATGGCCAGGCAGAGAATGGTCATCTCACCGCCGGTCGGTATGAACATGATGTTCAGGTACTGCGCGAGTTTGTAGTGCCCGGAGACGTAGGAGAGCACGGCGTAGCTGCCGAGGGCGATCGTCACGAGCCCGGCCGCGAGGCCGTCCAGGCCGTCGGCCAGGTTCACCGCGTTCGACGCCGACACGATGACCAGCATCACGAACGGGATGTAGAACCAGCCGAACTGTACCACGACGTTTTTGAAGAGCAGCACGTTGGTCGTCGAACGGTTCGCCGGGTCGACCGGGATGAAGTAGAGCACCGCCCCGACGAAGAAGGCGAGCGCGAACTGGCCCGCGAGCTTCACCGTCTTGCTCAGCCCGCGCGGTTTCCTGAGCCTGACTTTGATGTAGTCGTCCACGAATCCGAGCAGCCCGAGCCAGGTGGCGACCAGCAGGCCGAGCTGGATCTGGCGGTTCCTGAGGTCGGCGAAGAGCAGCACCGCGATAATCGCCGCCGCCAGGATGAGAACGCCGCCCATGGTCGGAGTGCCGGCCTTGCCCCGATGGCTCTCCGGTACTTCGTCGCGGACGTTCTGGCCGATGTTCAGCCGCCGGACCAGCCGGATCAGGGGCGGCCCGAGCAGGAGCACGAGCACGATGGCGAGCCCCCCGGCCGCCGCCGCCCGGAAGGTGATGTACTTTACCAGGTTCAGCGGTCCGAACGACCCGCGCAGCGACATCAGCAGGGAGTACAGCATCAGCCTGAAGGGGTCGAGGGGTCGAGGATTCGAGGATTCAGGCGGCCGGAACCGGGCCCCTCGAATCCTGGAGTCCCTGAATCCTCTCCCAGTAGTTCGCGGATCGTCTCCCGGTCGTCGAAATGCCGGCGCTCGGCACCGACTATCTGGTAGTCTTCGTGTCCCTTGCCGGCAACCACGACCGCGTCGCCGGGCCTCGCCTCGGCCAGCGCGCGCCGGGTCGCCTCGCGCCGGTCCGGTTCCACGACCCCGGGGGCCGCAGCCATGCCGCGCAGGATTTCGTCGATAATCGCCTGCGGTGATTCGCCCCGCGGATTATCGGATGTGACAATGGTCACGTCGGCGAGCTGCCCGGCGGCCTCGCCCATCAGCGGCCGCTTGCCGCGGTCGCGGTCGCCGCCGCATCCGAACACCACGATGACCCTGCCGGTCGTGAACTCCCGGACCGTTGCGAGCACCCGGCGCAGAGCGTCCGGAGTATGGGCGAAATCCACGTAGACTTTGAAAGGCTGGCCCGCGTCCACCGGTTCGAGCCGGCCGGGGACGGCGGCAAGCGCCTCTGCGCCCGCGACCATCAATTCCGGAGTCCAGCCGAGGGCCTTGCCGGTGCCGACGGCCGCCAGCAGGTTGAACAGGTTGTGCCGGCCGATCAGCTTGAGCCGGACCGGCCAGGTACGGGCATCCACGTTTACCTCGCAGTCGAGTCCGTCCGGCCGCACGCCGCTGACCCTGCCCCAGATGTCCGGCACCGGCTCGAGGTCCGGCCGGGTGCCGTAGGAGATAATGCGGGCCTTGGTCTGGTGCGGCATGTCCCTGCCCATGGCGTCGTCGAAGTTCGTGACCGCCGCCGCGCTCGGAATCAACGCGGTGAACAGCCTCATCTTGGCTTCACGATACGCATCGAGCGTTCGATGGAAGTCGAGGTGATCCTGGGTCAGGTTCGTGAAAGTGCCGGCCTTGAAGTCGATGTCGAACACCCGGTCGAGCGCCAGGGAGTGCGAGGAGACTTCGGCGATGCAGAGCGGAACCTGCTTCCCCACCAGCCGGGCGAGCAGTTTCACGAAATCCAGGCTCTCCGGAGTAGTCTGCCCGGCTTTGACCGTATCGCTGCCGTCAAAGTACTCGATCGTCCCGACGAATCCCGGTTCGATGCCGGCCTGGCGCGCCATCGACCGCACGAGGAAAGCGGTCGTTGTCTTGCCGTTCGTACCGGTGATGCCGACCAGGCTCAGTTTGCGGGCCGGGAAATCGTAGAACCGGTTCGCGACCTGGGCCAGAAAGCGGCGCGGGCTCTTGGTCTGGACCACGGTTACCCAGTTCTTGTGCACGCTGTTGACGTCGGTAGTCGCCACCGCGACCGCGCCGCGGTTGACTGCCTCGTCGATGTACTGCAGTCCGGAGACCTTGAACCCCTCAATCGCGACGAAGAGATAGCCCGGCTTGACCGCCGCCGAGTGACAGGCGAGGCCCTTGATCTCCAGGGCCGAGTTGCCCTGCACCGTGCACGGAACGCCCTTGGTCAGGTCGGCAATGCGCTTCACGGTTATCCCCTCGTCCCCCGCCCCTCGCCCCTTTGCGCCAGCTCGGTCTCCCGGCGCCTCATCCGTTCCAGCAGTATCAGGCCGTCGCCGATCTGCTTGAACACCGGGCAGGCGGCGGTCCCGGCGAATCGCTCCGTCTTCGGTTCGTCGATCAACACCGCGATGACATACCGGGGCCGTTCCTTGGGAAAGAAGCCGATGAAAGTCATGCGCGACCGGGTCCGTGAGTAGCCGATTCCGGGCTCGACTTTCTGGGCCGTGCCGGTCTTGCCGCAGACTGACACGCCTTCGATCTGGGCCAGAACTCCGGTCCCCTCGACGACCGCCCGCTCGAGGATGTCCTTCATCCGGCGTGCCGTCTCCGGCTTGAGCGCCTGCCGCAGCCGGCTCGGGTTGAACCGCCGCACCACCCGGCCCGACTGCCGCACCGACTCGATGAGATAGGGCCGGAGATAGGCCCCGTCGTTCGCCACGCACAGATACGCCCCGGCAAGCTGCAGCAAGGTTACGGTCACGCCCTGGCCGAAGGCGATGTTAGCGAAGCGCAGTCGGTTGAGCTTCTCCGGAGGGTCGATTCGGCCGCTCCCCTCGTTCGGCAGGCCGATGCCGATCGCATTGCCGAATCCCAGGGCCCGCGCGACTTCGTAGTACTTCTCCGGCTCGAGATGCATGGACAAGAGCGCGCAGCCGGGGTTCGAGGACTTGATGAACAGACCGGCAAAGTCGAGCACGCCGTTCTTGTGAACGTCGTGAATCTTGTACTTGCCGATTTCCAGAAACCCGGACGAGACGTCGAAGGTCTGCCGCGTCAGCCGGTCCGCATCCGGGCTCTCGAGCGCCGCCGCACAGACGACCAGCTTGAACGAGGACCCGGGCTCGATCTGGTCGGACACGGCCGCCGATTTGTACGATTCCCTGGGGAATGCCGCGAACCGCATCGGGTCATAGCCCGGGTAGTCGGCCAGCCCCATGATCGAGCCCTTCGTGGCATCCAGCACAATCGCCGAGCCGCGGAGCGCACCACACTCTTCTACCCGTTGCTTCAGTGCATCGTAGCAGATCTGCTGCACGTCAAGGTCGAGCGTCAGGTGAATATCCAGGCCGGCGACCGGGCGCCTGGTCGGGAAGCTGGGATATGGGAAGGCCCGGCCGATCGCGTCTCGCTGAAGCTGGACCCACCCTCCGCTCCCGCGCAGCACCGAATCGTATTCGGATTCGAGCCCCGCCCGCCCGCGGTCGTCGCCGGTGAAGCCGACGATGTTGGCACAGAGCTCACCGTGCGGGTAGACCCGCTCATTCTCGTCGTCAACATAGGTGCAGTTGCTGAACTGTCTCTCGACCAGCACCCGTCGCAGTGAATCCCCCGCCGCATAGTCGACATCACGCCTGAACCAGAACAGGCGGTCGCGGCGATAGAGCTCCCGGGCGATTGCCTTGCGTTCGGCCAGGCCGAATTCAGCCAGGATCGCCGCCAGCGTGTCCTTGTTTCGCGCCCACTGCGGTAGAATCCGGATGGAGCAACAGGAACGGTTGAGCGTCAGCGGACGGCCGCCTGCCTCGAAGACGCGCCCCCGGGCCGCGTGCAGGTCAAGAGTCTCGCCATGCTGCCCCATTGCCTGTCGCTCGTAGTGCTTCCACCGTCCGAGCTGAACGTATCCGAGGAAGCAGAGCAGACCGGTCCAGACCGCGGCGGCCGCGGCGATGAGTACCTTGGTGCGACTAACGGGCTGCCGCATCCGCCCCCGGGTGCTTTGCCATTGCCACCACCTGCCCATCAACGATGGCGATCTGGTCTGCCGGTGCCTCCGGCCGCCCCTGCGCGACCCAGAGCGACTCCATCCGGACGAACCCGGACAGTGTCACGATCTCGGCACCAACGCCCTCGAGCCTCTCCGTCAGCAGTTGCCGCTCGGTCTCGAGCCGAGACAGGTTGCGGGTCAGTCTCACGCTGTAGCTATGCTGATACAGGTAGGCGACCGCCAGCACGCAGATCACAAAGACCAGCAGAATGCGTTTCACAGTAGTCATGCAATCATCTCCGCAGCTCGGAGGCGGGCGGACCGCGAGCGGGGATTCCGTGCCACCTCTTCCAGGCTCGGCCGGACCGGCTTTGGCGTCAGCACGTGCAGCCTCCCGGCGATTCGCCCCGCTCGCATGAACTGCTTTGCCTCTTTGTCCTCGAGCGAATGATAGGAAAGGACGACCAGTCTGCCGGCCGGGGCAAGCACTTCCAGCGCTCCGGCCAGACCTCGCCTGATATTCTCAATCTCATGATTGGTTACGATTCTCAGGGCCTGAAACACGCGCGCCAGCGCCTTGCGGGCGAACCGGGCCGGCACCGCGCTCTTCACTGCTCGAACCAGGTCCCCGGTCGTCTGCAACTCCAGTCGCCTCGTGTGGATGACCCGCGCGATCCGGCCGCTCATCGGTTCCTGGCCGTATGCCCGGAGCCAGTCGCGCAGAACCGGTTCCGACGACCGGCGAATCCAGTCCAGAGCAGTCGGAACCTCGGCTGTCTGGTCGAATCTCATGTCGATTGGTCCATCTGCGTCGATCGCGAACCCCCTGAAACCCGACGTGAACTGGAACAGGCTCGCCCCGAAGTCAAACAGCACTCCGGTCACGGGGCCAATACCCAGCTCGCGCACGAGCGCGGGCAGGTCGGCGTAGTTTGCGTGAACGATCTCAACATTGTCGAAGTCAACAAGCTGCCTCTTCGCCGAGGCCAGTGCCTCGGGGTCGCGATCAATCCCTAGGAGGCCGAAGGGCCAGCGACCCTGGCCCTTGCCACCGTCGCCATGCACCGTCCGGTGAAGACCGGCGGATGCATCTCGGTGGTGCTCTCCCTGGTTGCTCGCGGCGAGGGCCTCGAGTATCGGCCGCGCGTGCCCGCCTCCACCAAGACAGGCGTCGATGATGATCCCGCGGACCGGCCGAAGGTACTCAAGAACCTCACGGAGTAGAGCCGGCTGATGGTACATCGCGTTGAATCCGTCCGCCGGGAAAGGCGGCTCTATCCTCGGCCGCTCGTCTGCCATCAAGCCTCTTAATGAGTTCGTCGTACAGCCGGCTGTTCTGGACCACGTAGTCGTCAAACCGCGCGGGGTTCCAGATCTCGAAGAATGGACCAAGGCCGACAAAACGGGCCTCAGCGTTGATGCCCGCCACGTCGGTGAGCCTCTTCGGCAACAGCACGCGGCCTTGAGCATCGAGTTCTATCTCGGCGGCACCCGGCAGCCACAGCCGCCGCAGCACCAAATCCTGCTCATTGTATAGGTCGAGATTCCTCAGCCGCGTCACGTGCACGCGCCACTCCGGACGGACGTGGCCCTCGATGCACCCGCTGGCTCCACGCAGCAGCACGACTCTATCGTCGGTTCCGGTTGGGAAACTCCGCCTGAAACTCGAAGGGATAGCTACGCGATTCTTGGTATCCACGGCGTGAACGTGGTCTCCAAGGAAGAGGAAATCGTAGCTATCTTCTGACATATTTCACCACTTAACTAACATCGAGCTTGATTCTATAAACACTCTAAGCTCACGTCAAGCAATATATGAGCCAGCGAGTATGGTCTAAGTATTTGAAAATAATGCAATTACTCTGGTGGGGAATCAATAGCAAACCTCCTCCGAACCAAGGGGAGTCTCGAATGTTGAGCGTCGGCCAAGAACCGCACCCAGCTATGACTTGACTTAATTGGCGTCGTTAGATACCTCAGGACCCCGGCAGGCTCATGTGAATGAACAGCGCTGACGCTACGGTTCGTCGGGGCTCTGAGCCGTGAGCAGCAGGCAGGAATCGCTTGACATCCCGCCTGATTCGTGATTGAATGGGGCATGCACACAGGCACGATTGCCACCCGGGCAAGAGGAAAGGCCAGTCGACGAATGAGCACTGCGACCTATTGGCGCGAACTACGCAAGACGTTCCCGAAGTTGGCGAAGAAGCATGGCACTCCGCTGTTCATTGTCAGCCGCACGCTCTTGCTGGAGCAGGTCGCGAGATTTCGCAAGCTTCTCCCCCGGGTCGAGCCGTTCTATGCCGTCAAGGCCAATCCAAATCCGCACGTGCTGAAGGTGCTGGCCCAGGCCGGGCTCGGGTTTGACGTCGCGTCTCCGCAAGAGATCGACTGGGTGCTAACTGCCGGTGCGACTCCGGACAAGCTGGTCTACGCCAACACTATGAAGCGCAACGAATCCATCGAGTTCGCCTGCCGACACAAAGTGAACCTGATGACGTTCGACTCGGAATATGAGCTGTCCAAGATCGCCCGCCACGCCCATGGCGCTTCAGTCATGGTGCGCATCAAAGTCCCGAACGTCGGCTCGATAATCGAGCTCTCGCTGAAGTTCGGTGCCGATCCTGAGGATGCGGTCCCGCTACTGCTCAAGGCCAGCCGGCTGGGACTCAAACCGGTCGGCGTCAGCTTCCACGTAGGGTCACAATGTACCCATGGTGACAACTACCTTGAGGCATTTGAGCTCTGCAAGATCATCGTCAACGATGCGCTGCTCAAACAGCTGCCGCTGGAGATGATCGATATCGGCGGCGGGTATCCGATCCGACACTTCGACACCGATGAAGATTGGTTCGCCAACATGGCGCCGGCAATCAACATGGAACTCTCCCGCCTGTTCGACCCAAGCATCAAGATCATCGCCGAGCCCGGCCGTGCGCTAGTCGGCCCCGCGTGCATCCTGCTGACCAGCGTCGTGGGCAAGTCAATCCGCAACAACAAACACTGGTATTACCTGGACGACGGCGTGTACGGGGCTCTCTCCGGCATCATCTTCGACCACTGCAAGTACCAGTTCGAGGTGCTCAAGAAGGGATCTACTCAACTCACAACTCTGGCCGGGCCTACCTGTGATTCGCTCGACATCATCTCCGGTGCTGAAGAGCTGCCCGAACTCGACTTCGGCGACTTCGTCTATGCCCGCAGCATCGGGGCCTATTCGCTGGCCAGCGCCACGACATTCAACGGCATCCCTCCGGCCAAGCCGATCTTGGTTCCATAAGGAAAACAATGAGGAAAGGACGCACTGCCCGACCGGGGCCACCGAGGCCAAGGACAAAGAACAAGGGACAAAGTTCAACCCCGCAGCCGCGCGTGCGCAAGGACCTCAGCGAAGTGCCATTCTGGCTGCGGAATCGCGAGTGCCCGCACAAGGCGAGGTACATGAGCGGCAAGCGCATCATGCCTGCCGGCATCACCGGCCGCGAGAAACTCGCCGACCTGATGGACCGGACGTTTCTTGCCTACAACGCGGCGCGTCTGAGGCAGGGCTGTGAGCTGTTCACGAACAAGATGCTCGCCCCTGACACGGTGGTCGGCATGAGCCTTGCCGGCGCCCTGACACCCGCCGGCCTCGGCTGCTCATCGATCGTCCCGCTCATCAAGGCCGGGTTCGTCGACTGGATCGTCGCGACCGGTGCGAACATGTACCACGACCTCCACTTCGCTTTCAATCTGCCGCTCCATGTTGGCTCGCACGTCGTGGACGACACGGACCTGCGCCGCAACGACGTGGTCCGGATTTACGATGTCTTCCTGGGCTACACCGACTGCCTGATGGCAACGGACAAGATACTCGACTCGATCATCGTCCAGCCCGAGTTCCAGCGGGAGATGGGCACGGCCGAGTTCTACCACCTGCTCGGACGCTATGCGGCTGAATGGGAACGGAAAACCGGCAACAAGGACGTCTCGGTTCTGGCCGCGGCCTTTCGCGCGGGGGTGCCAATCCACACAAGTTCGCCCGGCGACTCCACCATCGGCATGGGCATCGCCGGGCTGGAACTGACGGGACTGAAGCTGCGCATCAACCCGTCAACCGACGTCAACGAGACCACATCCTACGTGCTTCACGCAAAGCGATCAGGCGGGAAGTCGGCGGTCTTGCTCGTCGGCGGCGGCAGCCCCAAGAACTTCATGCTCCAGACCGAACCGCAGATACAGGAAGTCCTGAAGATCAAGGAAGTCGGCCACGACTACTTCTTCCAGATAACCGACGCCCGGCCCGACACCGGCGGGCTGTCCGGGGCGACTCCACACGAAGCAGTATCCTGGGGCAAGGTGGACCCGGAGAAGCTGCCGGATGCGCTGGTCTGCTACACCGACGTGACGATTGCGCTACCGATGCTCACCCACTACGCGCTGGCCAAACACCGACGGCGCCGGCTACGCCGCCTGTACGATCGTCGCGCCAGACTGCTCGAGGACCTCACGCGGGAGTACTTCGCGCACTCGAAATCCTGAATATGTCCAATGCGTCCCATGCGGCCCATGGGACTCCTGTGACCTGTGTCCCTAGAGCCTCTCCAGTTCTTCTTTGATCAACTGCCGCTGGTATAGCTTCCAGTATAAGCCCTGCCGGGCGAGCAGGTCTTCGTGTTTCCCCTGTTCCTTGACCTCGCCAGCGTCGAGCACGTAAACCCAGTCGCAGACACTCAGCACCGAGAGGCGGTGCGAAACGATGATGACGGTAACACCCGGTAACTGGTTTATCATCCGGTTGACCAGTTCCTTCTCGGTCTCGGCGTCGAGCGCAGACGTGGCGTCGTCGAAAACCATGACCGGCGGGCGGCCAACGAGCGCCCGGGCAATCGCCACCCTCTCCTTCTGCCCGCCGGAGAGGCGAGTCCCACGCTCGCCCAGCACCTCATCGATACCCTTCGGGAATCCGGCCACGTCTTCTGACAACTCGGCCCCGGCCACAACCGCCGCCAGCTGCTCTTCGCTCACGTCCTCACGGCCGAAGCTGATGTTTCCCCTGACCGTGTCCGAGAACAACGTCGCTTCCTGCGGCGCGTAGCCGAAAATCCTGCGGTACGCGTCGAGGTCAAGCTCCCTGATGTCCTGCCCGGAAAGCGTAACGCTGCCCTGCTGCGGGTCGGCGGTGCGGAACAGGAGACGGAAGACCGTACTCTTGCCCGAGCCGACCGTACCGGCGATGCCTATCTTCCGTCCCGGAGCGAAAACCATCTCCGCGTCGTTGAGCACGGGTCTGGTTCCGTAGCTGAAGGATGCGTGGTTCAGCCGCAACTCGCCCGGAACCGGCTGCGCCGGGTTCGCCGGGGGCGCGACTTCGGGCGGGTGCGTCTTCAGCGACTCGATCCGTTCGGCCGCCCCCTGAGCCCGCCGGCCGGAGACGAACAGGTTGCCGATGTCGAACATCGGCCCGATCAGCATCAGGATGTAGGCATTGAACGCGACGAACGCGCCCAACGTCAGGCTCTGGTGCACGACCTGCACGCCGCCAATCCAGAGTACGAGCAGCGTAGCAACTCCGGCAATCGCCATGTACATGATCTCGATCTTCGCCTCGGTACGGGCCTCGCCCATGGCAACGCCGACGCGGTCATCGAGCGTGCTACGGAACTTGCGTCCGAGCCTCTCCTCCATGCCGTAGGACTTCGCGAGTCGAATGCCGGTGAACGCGGCCTCCAGCTGGTTGTTGATTTCGGATATCTTCTGCCGCCACTTCATGAACCAGGAGTAGACCAAAGGCCCAAGCCTCATCCACACGAGCACCGCGAGTCCGAGAGGCAGCACGGTGATGAGCGTTAGTAGCGAGTTCATGCGCACCATGATGATGAGCGCGAAGACAACCGTTAGCCCCGCCGCAGCGAATCGGAACAGGCCGGAACAGGCGAACCAGGAAAGCTCGCCCATGTCATGATCGAGCCGCTCCATCACGTCGCCGGTAGGGTACTTGGCGCTGAACGTGTGCCCCATGTCGAGCGCCCGGCGAAAGACCTCGCTTCTGACGTTCCACTGGTACAGCTCGTTTGTCCGGGCGCGCGAGAAGGGCAGTAGTACCTCGCCCACGACCCGCAGAAACCCGAATCCGACCAGGAACAGCACGAGCCTGACCAGCTCCGGTTGCGTTGTCCCGCGCTGGATCCCGTCGACGATCAGCCGCAGGAAGTAGGGGAACGCTATCGAGACCGCGGTGACGACAACGGTGCCGGCGAGTAGTCCAATCGCCCAACCCGGCCGCTGCCGCCAGAAGTCGAAGACGATCCTCAGGCTCCCGCCCTTCTTTGCCTGGGCTTCGTCATTCGTCATTCGTACTTCGTCCTTCATCCTAGGCCGTCTCCCCCACGTACTGCAGCCGGTACAGCCGCGAGTAGATACCGTCCATCGCCAGCAGTTCGTCGTGACTTCCCTCTTCGGCAACGCGGCCCTTGTGCACAACCAGGACCCGATCGACCATGCGGATTGTGGCCAGCCGGTGCGCCACGATGATTGCGGTCCGGCCCCTAAGCAGTTCCACCAGGCCTTCCTGAATCAGATGCTCGGTGTGAGGGTCGACCGACGAGGTGGCTTCATCGAGGATCAGGATCTCCGGGTCGCGCACCAGGGCCCGGGCGAACGCCAGGAGTTGCCGCTCGCCCAACGAGAAGTTGGCTCCACCCTCAGTCAGCACGGTATCGTAGCCCTGCGGGAATCTGAGTATCGCGTCGTGGATCCGCGCACGCCGGGCCGCCTCCATCACCTGCTCGCGGGGTATCGCTTCGTCGAACAGCCGCAGGTTGTCGAGCACCGAGCCGGGGAACATGACTACCTCCTGCGGCACGAACCCGACGGCCGCTCGAAGCCGGTGCTTGTCCATCCCAACCAGGTCTTCGGCGTCACAGCGAATCTGACCCGACTGGGCCTGGTAGAACTTCATCAGCAGGTTGACAATCGAGGTCTTGCCGCCCCCGGTCTCGCCCACCAACGCCACCTTCTCCCCTTTGCGCACGACGAGGCTGACGTCCTTCAGCACGAGGTTCTGTCCATCGTAGGCGAAGTTGAGGTTCTCGCAGGTAATCGCTTCCTTCAGCCGCAACGGCCCTGCTGCCGGGCTGCCGGCCGGCTCCGGCGCCTGGTCCAGTACCTGGAACGTCCGCTCGGCCGATGCGAACGCGCGCTGCATGACGTTGATCTGGTCGGATATGGCCCGCAGCGGCCCGAACAGCCGCGTGATGTAGGAAACGAACAGAAACAGCGTACCGATGGTCAACTGCCCCTTGAGCGCCAATGCCCCGCCCACGCCCAACACCAGTCCCGTGCCCAGCACCTCACCGAAGTCAACGAGCATCCAAACCGCGTACCAGAGACTCGTTGCCTTCAGCTCACCCTTGTACTTCAGCCGGTTCAGGTCGTCCAT
>CAZVCQ010000008.1:0-20168 GCA_964626085.1 uncultured bacterium | reverse complement strand
TGGTGGCGTTCTTCCGCCAGGCCGAGATTGCCGATGTGCTCGACACCAAGCCGGTACCGGCGCCGGGCGAGGGCCGGCCGAAGTATGGCTTCCAGCCAAAGCCGGACCGGCGACCTGAACGTGATGTATGGGACAAGGCACGCGAGTCACTGGTCGAGCAGCTTTGGCAGGAGACGAGCCGGATGCCGGAACTGGCCGGGCTCGACCCCAAGCGGCTGTTGCCCTGGCGCAGTGTCGTGCGTCAGCTCTGTTCCGCTGTTGACCACCACGCGCCGGAGTCGGAAGAGTGCCGGAGAGAGGTCGAAACGCTGGCGACCGATGAGCACTACACGAGACGCGGTCGGGACCCAGTGCTGGTGCGCAGGTTGGCGGAGGTCGTCATCCCGCGTTGGGAGGAGCTGCGCCAATCACTCGGTCCGCATCCGCTCGGCCGTGTTCGCCCGCCGGCAAAGCACAACTGACCTCCGTACAAGTAATGCAACACATTGCCCCCTCCCTTGTATTCCCTCTCCCTTGAGGGGGCGGGAAGCGTGAGGGTGGCGCAGACGGTCCATTACCTGCGTGACGTTCCGTAGCCGGGTCGGGTCCGGCTTGGGATACGACCCTGCACCGCTGCGCGAACATGGGCAGTTTCCATTTCCGCGGTTATGTCCCGAGGCAAGTTTGCTTTGGGGCGGGGTCTCGGCTAGACTTCACTCCCAGCCCGCAACTGAAAGGAGTTCCCATGAATAGCCAGGACTACATCGATCTAGCTGAAGTGCACAGCGCCCGCAACTACCTGCCGCTGCCGGTCGTATTGGCCAAGGGCGACGGCGTCTGGGTCGAGGACGTTGAAGGGAAGCGGTACCTCGACATGCTTTCCTCATATTCGGCCCTGAACCAGGGCCACCGCCATCCGAAGATACTCGCCGCGATGCAGGAGCAGATGGGCAGGCTCTGCCTGACCTCGCGTGCGTTCCACCATGATACCTTTGGTCCGTTCTGCAAGACCGTGACCGAGGCGTGCGGGATGGAGCAGGTGCTTTTGATGAACACCGGGGCCGAGGCGGTCGAGACGGCAATCAAGCTCTGCCGGCGCTGGGGCTACACGAAGAAGGGCGTGCCGGAAGGCAAGGCCGAGATCATCGTCTGCGACGACAATTTCCACGGACGGACCACGACGATTGTCGGGTTCTCGTCCGAGAAGCTGTACAATGACGGGTTCGGGCCGTTTACTCCCGGGTTCAAGATGATCCCCTATGGTGATGCCACGGCGCTGGAGGCGGCGATCACTCCGAATACGGTTGCGTTCCTGGTCGAGCCGATTCAGGGCGAGGCCGGAATCAGGATCCCGAAGCCGGGTTACCTGAAGGCGGCCCGCGAAGCCTGCACGCGGAAAAACGTCCTCCTGATGACCGATGAGATTCAGACCGGGCTGGGCCGCACCGGCCGCCTCTTCTGCTACGAGTACGAGGGCGTTAAGCCGGATGTGCTGATTGTGGGCAAGGCGCTGGGCGGGGGCTGTTTCCCGGTGTCCGGCGCTCTGGCTTCGAAGGAGTTGATGTCGGTGTTCACGCCGGGCAACCACGGCTCGACCTTCGGCGGCAATCCCATGGCCTGCGCCGTGGGCAAGGCGGCAATCGAGGTTACCATCGAGGAGAAGTTGCCGGAGAATTCGTTCAAGATGGGTGAGTACCTGCGAGGCGAACTGGCGAAACTGAACTCGCGTCACGTCGCGGAGATAAGGGGCAGGGGCCTGTTCGTGGGTGTGGACATCCGGCCCGAGTCCGGGCCGGCGCGCGGATTCTGCGAGAAGCTGATGGAGCTGGGCATACTTGCCAAGGAGACCCACGGCACGGTCATCCGCTTCGCCCCACCGCTCACCATAACCAAGTCCGACATTGACTGGGCCCTGGAGCGAATCGCCCAGGTGCTGAAGTAGAGGATTCCCGGATTCCAGGGGTCCAGGATTCCAGTGCTCGGACACTCGATTCCTCGAATCCCTGACTCCTTGACCCCTGACTTCGCTTGACTTCCAGCGTCGGTTAGCCTATAAGTTCACGTGCGTTTGCTCTCTGTCCGCAACCCGGCAGATCTGAAACGGGAACTCGCCGCGGTCGGCTCCGACCCGCAGTGCTGGCCGATATTCCTGGCCAAGAGCCGGGTTGCCGCAATCAAGCTCGAGAGCCTCTCGACTGCCGGCGCAAACATCCTGAAGCAGACCGCGATTGCCTGCGGCGGCGACTGCGCGGTGAACCGGGCCATTGTTTCGGGCCGGGTCCGGCACACCGACGCGGTGCTGTTCGTGACGATGCGGCAGTTGCTGGTACTTCTCGACCGGCTGGCATCGCAGCCCGAGTGCGTCGCGCGGCTGGTCCCCGAGCTGGCTGAGCTGAGCGGACGCATCTTGCTGCCCGCGCGTGGTATCAAGCTCGGACGGAAGACGATTGACCTGGGCAGCCGGACCCACGTGATGGGCATTCTCAACGTCACGCCCGATTCGTTCTCGGACGGCGGCCGATTCCTCCAACCGCCGGCCGCGCTCGACCACGCCGTCGCAATGGCCGAGGAGGGCGCGGACTTCATCGACGTCGGCGCCGAGTCAACCCGGCCGGGCTCGCGGGCGGTCCCGGCCAGGGAGCAGTTGAAGCGGCTGCTGCCGGTGTTGCGTGCCGTGAAGAAGAAGGTCAAGGTGCCGGTGTCGGTCGACACTACCAGCGCAACCGTCGCGCAGGCGGCCTTGCGCGAAGGTGCGGACATCGTGAACGACGTCTCGGCCCTGGCCGGCGACCGGCGCATGGCCGCGGTTGTGGCGCGAGCCGGCGTCCCTTGTATACTGATGCACATGAAAGACAGACCCCGAACCATGCAGCAGAACCCCGAGTACTCGGACCTGATGTCCGAGGTTGTGGGCTTCCTTGCGGCGGCGCTGGAGCGGGGAGAGAAGGCGGGCATCGATCGCAGGCAGATGCTCGTCGACCCGGGCATCGGGTTCGGCAAGACCGCGACCCATAATCTCGAAATCATGCGCCGACTATCCGAGCTTCAGTCGCTAGGCGCGCCGATTGTGGTCGGTCCGTCCCGCAAGCGGTTCATCGGCGCGGTGTCGGACGCGCCCCCGGGCGAGCGGCTCGAAGGGACCATTGCCGCCTGCGTGCTCGCGGCGGCAAACGGCGCGAACGTTCTGCGCGTCCACGACGTCAAACCGGTGGTGAAGGCCCTCAAGCTGGCCGACGCCATCGAACTGAGGAGCTAGTTGCTCTCATTCATCAGGTTCCGCTGGGCCGACGCCTTCGACATCCTGCTCGTCGCCCTGCTCGGCTACTATTTCCTGCGCTTCCTCAAGGGCACCCGCGCCATCCGGATGCTCTACGGACTTTTCGTCCTCGTGGCGGTTTCGTTCCTCGCCCGCTGGCTCGACCTGAAGGCGCTCGGCCTGATCGTCAACTCGCTGACCACGGTCTGGATCGTGGCGTTCGTCATTATCTTCCAGCCCGAGATCCGGAACATCCTATCCCGGTTCGGGCGCTACCGGCCCCTGCGATTCCTGCTCAAGCATGGCGCTGATGCTGCCGTCCTCGATGAGATCGTGGACGCGGCGGCACAGATGAAGGACCACAAGACCGGTGCGCTCCTTGTTATCGAGCATGACATCGGCCTGCGCGAGTACATTGATACCGGTACGCGGGTCGAGGCGCGGGTCTCGGCTTCGCTACTGGTATCGCTCTTCACCCCGCCGGCGCCGCTGCACGACGGAGCGGTCATCATAGCGTCCGGCCAGGTCATCGCCGCCGGCTGCACCCTGCCGCTGAGCGAGGAGCGGTATGTCGAAGGCGCGCTCGGGATGCGCCACCGGGCCGGTCTGGGCATCGCGACCGTGACCGACGCCATCGCAGTAATCGTCTCCGAAACCACGGGCAAGATAAGCTTCGCCAGCCGGGGCACACTGCTGTCGGGGTTGACCCCGTCCCAGCTGAAGTACAACATCCAGCAGGCGCTGGCCGCGGAGCTCTGAGTCGTGACCGAGGGGCGGGTCCGGCTGTTCGTCTTCGCAGCAGTATTCGCCGTGGTGTTCGGGGTCTACTACTACAGCGCCGCCCCGACCGCGGCGTTCTGGGACTGCGGCGAGTTGATTGCTGCGTCGTTCACGATGGGCGTCCCGCATCCGCCCGGCACGCCGCTGTTTGTCACCATCGGTCGCATCTTCTCGATGCTGCCCGTGGCGAAGGAAGTCGCGTTCCGCATCGGTTTGATTCCGGTGCTGTTCGGCGCCTTCTCCTGCGGGCTCATCTACCTCCTCGTCGTCAAGCTCATCTCGCTCCACGCCAACCCGGAGCGCCGCCACGACAAATGGCTCCCGCACGTAGCAGGAGCCTTTGCCGGTCTGGCGTGCGCGTTTGCCTATTCGTACTGGGACAACTGCGTAGAAGCGGAGGTCTACGGCCCGTGCGTGGTCGTCGCCCTGTCGGTGCTCTACATGGCTCTGGTCTGGCGTGACCAGCTCCAGCGTACGGGCGGCGATAACCGCTTGATACTGGCCGCGATATTCCTGCTTTTTCTTTCCACCGGCATCCACTTCACGCCGATGATGACCGTGTTCGCCGTGCTGGTCTTCGCGATGGTGGTAGACCGCGAGGCGATACTGCAGCTGAGGATCTTTGAACTGGTCGCCGGGTACCTGGTGATACTGACGATGGCTGAACTGGGATTCAGGGCCGGCACGTTCATCGCCGTGCCGCTGATGCTCGGCGCTGCTTGGTACGGAATCCGAGTGATGGAACGTTCCACCCACACGCGGTCGGTGTTCTACGGTCTGGGCCTGGTCTTCCTGGTGTTCGTCATCGCCTACGTGGCGGCGGGCAACCGGGTAATGGACGATACCGTGCTGTTCCTTGCTTCACCGACCGTGGCGATCATCGAGCGTTGGGTGCAGTCGCCAATCCTGCTGATACTGCTGGTGGCCGGGTACGGCGGATACCTCTACTGGCTTCACCGGCAGGGGAGGCTGAGCCCGAAGTACGTCGGCCTGATGCTCGGGCTCGTGCTCGTTGCCGGTACTGTCCAGTTCATCATGCTCATTCGGGCCGGCCACTCGCCGACAATCAACGAGGCTGACCCGTCGAACTGGCGGGACTTCGTCAGCGTGCTGAAGCGCGAGCAGTACGACCCGATGAAACTGCTGCCGCGTAAGACCCAGTTCCTGACCGAGGACAACTGGCGGATGAACCAGAACCCGCAGTTCAGCGTGCTCGTCGCCTACTTCGAACAGATCAAATACTACGTGCGTTACTTCTTCTGGCAGTGGGGGAGCGCGCGCTTCTTCGACATTTTCCTGCACATCGGCTGGCAGGCGCTCCTCGGCCTGATACCGCCGCTTTTGGGGCTCTGGGGCATGTGGCATCAGTTCAAGAAGGAGAGACGTTCCTTTGTCCTCATCTTCGTTGCCTTCCTGGTGGCGTCGGTCGGCCTCATCACTTACCTGAACCTGAAGTACTCGCCCTCCGACCCGCGGCGCGGCGACCCGGCCCAGGGCCGGCTCGGGTACCTTGAGGTGCGCGAACGTGACTACTTCTTCGCGTTCTCATTCGTGTTCTACACCATTTTCGTCGGCGTCGGGGCATATGCGTTCCTGCGCACGGTGATTGACCGGCTGCGATTCAGACGGGCCCCGGCGTTTGCTCTATCCGGCGCCCTGCTCGCGCTCGGGTTTGCGCCGATGCTGTTGAACTACCCTGATGTCACGCGCCGCGGCAACTGGATACCGGCCGAGTACGGGTACAACATGCTTGTTTCCTGCCCTGGCGAGCACGCGGTCGTCTTCACCAACGGCGACAACGACACCTTCCCGCTTTGGTTCATGCAGATCGTCCCTTCGCGGATAGCCGGCTACGACCCGAAGTTCGGCAAGAACGTCCGGGTCGGGATCCTCTCGTTGTTGAACACGAGCTGGTACTGCAAGCAGCTCAAACGCTGGGGCGCGCCGATTTCGTTCACCGAGGCGGAGATTGACCGATTGCCGCGCGGGTTCGTCGGCAAGAACAACCGCACCTTCCTGCTCGAGGACATAATGATCCGGGACATGGTGGCGACCGCGGGCGGGGTCAAGCTGAAGTGGCCCGATGACTACGTCTCGTCATCCGAGGAGTACATGGCCAGGGTGTTCGGTTCGGGCTACCACGCCCAGACGCCGGTCTACTTCGCGACCACGGTCGCGCCCCGCAGTCTGCAGGACGTCAGGTCGCATCTGCGGCTCGAAGGACTGGTCTACCGGGTCGTCTCCGAAGTCGGGCTCGAGCAGGTGGACCTGGCGAGAAGCCGGTATCTGATCGACTCCGTATACAGCATGAAGTCGATCCTCGACCCTCGTGTTCACAAGGACGAGAACACGAGCGGTTTGCTGCTGACCTACGCCGCGACGTTCATGGGCATGGCCAACGAGTACCGGCGCCAGAACCGTCCACAGGACGCCGAGCACGTTCTCAACCTTGCCACCGGGCTGGAGCTGAGCCGGGACCGCCGGATGACGGTTCTCTATTACCTCTCTAACACCGCACTGGAGAACGGTCACTTTGACCGGGCTCTGGCCGCGCTCGACACCATCCGGGCGCTCGGGTATGAACAGCCGGAGTTCGCCATCCGTCGCGGCGCCGCGTACGAAGGCAAGGGCGACTTCAAGCAGGCTGAGTCGGCCTACATCGAGGCCGTAGGCGGAGATCCGAACCGGCCCGAGTTCATGCAGGCGTTGGTCCACCTTTACCTCGACAAACTCGGCGACACGGCCAAGGCCAAGGCTCTGCTCGAACAGTGGCTGCGCCGGGTACCGGCCGATTCCGCGGCCGCTCGCGAGCTCCGCCGGCTTTCGTAGGAGCGGTTCCCGGTCGCCCGAATGGGCGCGCCTGATTTGACTCCCTTCGGTTCCCTCTATAATATCAGCCTGCGCAAATGGCACACAGAACCACGCCGCGGGCCAGGGTGCTTGGCACTTGACCCATAGATTTCTTGAATCATTGACCCCGTTGTCTTACCGGAGGCTCGCCCGATGAACGACCGAAGAATCCGCATCATCCTCTTCGCGGCGGTGTTTGCCGTCGTGCTGGTCGTCTACCTCGCCAGTGTCGCGCCGACCGCATCGTTCTGGGACTGCGGCGAGTTGATTGCGACCGCCTGCATAATGGGAGTTCCCCACCCTCCCGGCACGCCGCTTTTCGTGACCATCGGTCGCATCTTCGCCATGCTGCCGACCAGCCCTGAGTACGCTTTCCGGATAAACCTGATCCCTGTGCTGTTCGGCGCTTTCTCCTGTGGGATGATCTACCTGCTGGTCATCAAACTCATTTCGCTCTACGCCAGCCCGGAGCGGCGCTACGACAGGTGGCTGCCGCACGTGGCCGGCGTCTTCGGCGCCCTGGCCTGCGCCTTCGCTTTCTCGTTCTGGGACAACTCAGTCGAGGCTGAGGTCTACGGCCCGTGCGTGGTCGTCGCCCTGTCGGTGCTATACATGGCTCTCGTCTGGCGTGACCAGCTCGAGCGCGCGGGTGGCGACAATCGCCTGATACTCGGGGCGGTGTACCTGCTCTTCCTTTCGACCGGGATCCACTTCACGCCGATGATGACCGTGTTCGCGGTGCTGGTCTTCGCGATGGTTGTGGATCGCGAGTCGGTGTTGCAACTGCGGATCTTCGAGTTGCTCGCCGGGTACCTGATTATCCTGACGATGGCGGAGTTGGGGTTCTCCGTCGGCACGTTCATTGCCGTGCCGCTGATGCTGGGCGCGACGTGGTACGGAATCAGGGTGATGGAGCGTTCCACCCACACGCGAACGGTGTTCTACGGCCTTGGCATGTTCTTCCTCGTGTTCGTCGTCGCCTACGTCGTGGCCGGCAACGACGTCATGGACGACACGGTTCTGTTCCTCGCCTCGCCGACGGTGGCGTTCATCGAGCGCTGGGTGCAGTCGCCGCCATTGCTGCTGCTGCTGGTAGTCGGGTACGGTGCGTACCTCTACTGGCTTCACCGGCAGGGGAAGCTGCGCCCCAAGTACGTCGCGCTGATGCTGGGTCTCGTCCTGGTCGCCGGAACGGTCCAGTTCATCATGTTCACAAGGGCCAAGATGAACCCGAGCATTAACGAAGTGAATCCTTCCAACTGGCGCGACTTCGTCGGCGTGCTGAAGCGCGAGCAGTACGACCCGATGAAGCTGCTGCCGCGCAAGACGCAGTTCCTGACCGAGAACGACTGGCGGATGAACCAGAACCCACAATTCAGCGTGCTCGTCGCCTACTTCGAACAGGTCAAGTACTATGTGCGCTATTTCTTCTGGCAGTGGGGAAACTCGCGGTTCTTCGACATCTTCCTGCACATCGGCTGGCAGGCGATCCTCGGACTGATACCGCCGCTTCTGGGAGTCTGGGGCATGTGGCACCAGCTCAAGAAGGAGAAGCGGTCGTTCGTCCTCATCTTCGTGGCGTTCCTCGTTGCGTCCATCGGGCTCGTTACCTACCTGAACCTGAAGTACTCGCCCTCTGACCCGAGGCGCGGCGACCCGGCTCAAGGCAAGCTCGGATACCTCGAGGTGCGCGAACGTGATTACTTCTTCGCGTTCTCATTCGTATTCTACACCATCTTCATCGGGGTCGGGGCCTATGCGTTCCTGCGCTGGTTCGCCGATTGGGTAAAGACGCGGAAGCTGCCGATGTACGCTGTGTCCGGTGCGCTGCTCGCGTTCGGGTTCGTGCCGATGCTCCTGAACTTCCCCGAGGTAACCCGGCACGGCGACTGGATTCCGGCCGAGTACGGGTACAACATGCTCGTTTCCTGTCCGGGCGAACACGCGGTCATCTTCACCAACGGCGACAACGATACCTTCCCGCTCTGGTTCATGCAGACGGTGCCGTCACGAGTCGCCAAATACGACCCGACGTTCGGCAAGAACGTGGCGGTCGCGAACCTGTCGTTGCTCAACACCAACTGGTACTGCAAGCAGCTCAAACGCTGGGGCGCGCCGATCTCATTCACCGAGTCGCAGATCGACAAACTGCCCCAGGGCTTTGTCGGCAAGGATAGCCGAACCTACCTGCTCAAGGATGTCATGATGCGCGACATCGTCGCAACGAGCGCGGGCATCAAGTTGCGATGGCCCGACGACTACGGAAGCACGCCCGAGGAGTTCCGGGCGAAGGTCTTCACCGCGAGCTACCACCCGCGCACGCCGGTCTACTACGCCACTACCGTTTCTCATGACAACCTGGAGGAAGTCGAGCCGAACCTGCGTCTCGAAGGCCTGGTCAACCGCGTGGTCCCGGAACAGGGCGCAAACCAGGTTGACGTCGAGAAAACGCGGCACCTGCTGTATGACGTGTACGTGATGAACTCGATGCTCGACCCCAAGGTTGCGAAGGACGAGAACACGCGCGGGCTCTTGATCAACTACGCGGCCAGCTACCTGTCACTGGCCAGCGAGTACCAGAAGAAGGGCCAGAACGAGCTGGCCGAGGAGGTCATCGAGAAGGCGCTGAGCTTCGACCTCGACCCGGACCGGAAGGTGCCTTTGTTCTACCACGCGTCGCTGTTTGCGATGCTGAACGGCAAGTACGACCGGGCCCTGGGCTACCTCGACTCGATTGAGCAACGGGGCTACAGCGACCCGGAATTGTCCTTGCGGCGTGGCTATGCGTATCAGGGGAAAGGTGACTTCGTACAGGCCGAGGCCGCATATCGCTCGGCACTGACGCAGGACCCGACCCGGCCCGACCCGATCCAGGCGCTCTACCGTCTGTACCTCGATGACCTGCACGACACCGCCAAGGCGCGAATGCTGATGCAGCAGTGGCTCCGGCGTACGCCGAGCGACTCGGTCGCGTCCAAGTTGCTCAGAGAGATCTCGTAGATTGTCGAATGACGATTGTCGAGTGTCGATTGCCCTTACCCGGTTCTGGGTGTTCCGCAATCGGAAGTCGTCATTCGTAAGTCGTCAATCCTGTGCATGAGCTTTCCATCACCCGCGCGCTGGTCGACCAGGCGCTGGCTGAAGCTGAGAAGCACGGCGCCGCGCGCATAAGCCGAGTTCGGCTGCTCTTGGGCGAGGGTGGTGGTGTCGTGCCGGACTGCGTCCAGTTCTACTTCGACCAGATGAAGACGGGCACGGCCGCGGCTGAGGCCGAACTCGAGTTCAAACGGGTACCGCTGCGCATCCGCTGCCCCAAGTGCGGGGCCGAATGGGGATCTTCCTTCCGGAACCCGGCTCAAGGTAGTGCCATCACCCTCACCCTTCCCTCCCCCTGCGAGGGGGAGGGAACAGAGGGAGGAGGTGGACAGGAGTCGGAGCTGGATGCTTCCATCTTTGAAGGCATGTGCTCCTGCAACGCCGGCGGCGAGGTCGTCTCAGGGCAAGAACTGGTCATCGAGTCGATAGATGTGGATTGAAGAGAGCGGCCCCGTGGTCAAGTGGTCCAGTGGTCGAGTGTTGGCCGCGGTTCCGACTTTGGCATTTCTCCTTCTGACTTTGTCATTCGCCACTGCCGCGCAGTGGCACGGAGTCTACGACGACGCTCCGATATCGGTTCACATCGCGCCAAACAAGGAAGTATACCAAGTTGGCGATTCCTTCCGCCTCAGCATAACTGCGACCAACACGAGCGACCGCGATCTGCTCATCAAGCGGGACTGGAAGGAGCAACTCGTGTTCTACCACATCCATCCTACGACCGGCGAGCAGATTGAGTGGCCGGGGCAGTTGCTTATCGCAACCTGGATAGACTCAAGCGACGTAGTCCGGCTGGAGCCGAACCAGAGCCACACGGTCGATCGGTACGTACGGACGTGGATTCCGGAAGATGCGTCTACGTTCCAGTTTCGGCTCAAACTTGGCGGCATCAAAGACTACGCCTACAAGTTCGACATGTGGCAGGGCATCGCCTGGTCCAACCCGATAGCACTCACGGTCAAACCCAAGCCGTAGCGCGCGTCGTCGCAGGTAGCCGGAGGGGACACTTCGGCGTCATACTCTTATGGGCCTCATAAGAGTCCTGGGCAAGTCTAGACAATGGCCAATCGATGCGAGGCGTCGACAAGTGGGTGGCGTGGCTCGAACAGAAGCTCCGAACCCACCGCAAGAAACACTGAGCCCTTGCCGGACTGGGTCCGGCTGCGGCGTGCGCCGGAACCTTCCTCGTTGCTCCTCAAGAAGTTCAGCAAGTTGGTGGCGAGGTTAACTGCAGAGGGATCCGGGAAGGAAATTGGACGGGAATGTGGACTGTGACTCGGCGAGGACCTTGGGATGGAACCTGACTCGTTCCTCGGCAAGGAACCGGGCAAGGAGCTGCCCTTGTTGCTTGCGAAGTAGCTGAGGAAGTAGCGGTGGAAGTAGCCGTCGAAGTAGCTCGCCACGTTCCTCGGGAGATTCCTCGGCAAGTGACTTCGGAAGCAATGGGGCAAGCTACGGGGAGGCGTAGGAGGGGTCGAGGCGAAGAGTGAGGATAGAGGATTGAGGATGGAGGAGTTAGGGCAAGGATTGGCAGGCGCCGGAATATGCGTATACTACATATCCAGAGGTGTCATCATGAGCAGAAAAACGGATGATTCCGCGATTGCCCAAGAGCTTGGCCGAAGGCTCAAAGACCTCCGTCAGAAGGCCGGTTTGACTCAGGCCGGGCTGGCGAAACTGGCGGGTGGCAGTCTGGACCAGGCATTGGTGTCGCGGCTGGAGTCAGGCCTTCACACGAACCCCACTTTGTCAGTCGTGGCCGATTACCTGCGAGCATGCCGGGCGAGGTTCAGCGAGATTGCCGACTTGCTGGACGAGTATGCTTCACAACCGCTGCCGGTTGAGAAAGCAGGACGCGAGGCAGTGGTTCGGGTGACCGATGTACTACCTGAGCAGATCGGGAAGCAGGCGCTCTACTACGACATCAACACGACCGTGGCAAGGCGGTTCGAGGGCAAGCCGCCGCTTTCATCGGAAGAACGGGTGAAGCGAGTCGTGAACCTGGCAGCGGCTGCCAGCCGGCGCAAGCGCCTCGACATCCTCGTGAAGTACCTTGAGGGTGAAGTCGGTCATGGCCTTGTCACCACCGAGCGGCAGCATCTCCATCTCCTTGCGAGGAAGTTCTGGGGTGCGCTGAGTTCGACGCGGGGGAGCCTGCGGCACGTGCGGCTGACGCGGATGGCCCGGGTTGTCGGCGAAGGTGTGGCCGCGCATGTACTGTCGGCAGAGGACGTCAGACTGGTGCGGGACCGCGTGGTCGAACTCTTCAGCCGAATGGAGACGACCGGCGCGTTCGGGGCCGAGTCCGAGCCGCCGAAGCCGCGCCGCAAACCGACCTGGCTTGAGCGCCAGAAGAAGACAATGACGCCGGAGATGCTCGCGCGGCAGGCGTACATCAGCGAGGCGTTGGGCTCAGCGATGGCCGCTGTCCAGACCAAAGGCCGTCCCAAAGGTGAGGCGATGATGTGGTACAACTGGCTGACGCTGCTCGCGAGCGCGGCCTACGACACGCTGCCCGGCACGCCGGAGCGGGAGAAGGTGCTGGAGGAAGCGCTCAGAGACCGGCCGGACCAGGAGCTCGCCCGCAAGTTCGCCGCACTGGCCTTGGATGGTCTCGACCGGCAACTCCGCCGTTCCTAGCGCGTCCGCAATTCTGAACTCTGGTTTCTGGACTCTGAACTCTAGGTTTTCCGAACTCCGTCATATCGGCTTGGACCAGCAGCTACACCGCGCCTAGGCTAGCGTCCGTCATTCTGCACTCTGCTTTCTGGTCTCTGACTTCTGAACTCTCTGGAATCCGCCACCCACCCTCGGCGGTTCGGACCGACAACTCAGGCGCAAGCAACCCTGGCGCAAACGGGCGGCCCATCCCTCAAACCCGACATTGGACCACCAAGAGCAACTATCAGATATAGCTGTCTGAACTTCTCTCCGCTTCGTGTCTCCGTGTCTTTCCGGTGAATTCCCATGTTGGATTCAGGGCACAACTTTCTGCTTGACTCCGACCGGCGCCGGATTACACTCCACAGACTATGGAAGATGGTTTGTTCCCGGCCTTGACTGGGTTTGAAACATGGTTCGTGTCAATTATCGCCTCTGCAATGTTGCAGTCGTCGGAACGGAGGAGAAAGTGAAAGCGACCTCGGTTGTGCTTTGTCTGGTTCTGCTGCTGGTTTGTGCGGCGCAGACCAATGATTCCCTCAACGTCCGGTTTGTCGGAAGCTGCGACACGCCAGGCGACGCTCGCGGCGTTGCGGTGACAGGAAGTAATGTCCTTGTCGCAAACTGGGACCTGGGGCTCCGCGTTATTTCAGTGGCTGATCCTGCTCATCCCATTGAGGTCGGGCACGTCGACACTCCAGATACTGCGGTAGATGTGGCTGCATTAGGCAGTTATGCGTATGTCGCAGATTGGGCCGCAGGGCTGCGGGTCATCTCGGTTGCCGACCCCGTTCATCCAATCGAGGTTGGGTCATACGACACGCCGGGCTATGCCTACAGCGTCGCTGTGGACAGCAACTACGCCTATGTGACGGATGCCGACTCCGGCCTGTGGGTTATTTCCATCTCTGACCCGACACATCCGACCATGGTTGGTCACCTTAATGTGCAGAGTGCCTTCACCACATCAGTTGACGGGCATTTCGTATACGTCAACGATTGTCTCTATGGAGGACTACGCGTGATAACGGTAGTTGATCCGACAGCGCCTGCGCAGGTCGCGTACAACGATTCGATCGCCCTTGTCACCCGGATTGCCGTGAACGATGACTACGTCTATGTCGGTAGCCAGGATAGGGGGCTATTCGTCGTTTCAGTTGTTGACTCAACACGTCCGGTTGAGGTGGGTTGGTGTAACACCCACGATGCCGTCAACGGCTTGGCATTCGACGGCTACGCCTATGCAGTCGGATACTCAAAACTCTATGTGATTTCCGTATCCGACCCAACAGATCCGGATAGCGTCGGCTACTACCACAAGCCGTTTTGGGGCGCCCGTTCCCTGGCTGCTGCTGGAGACTACATCTACGTAGTGGGTGATTCTGGGTTGTCAGTTTGCCAGTATTACGGCGCTGGAATCGAGGAGGTGGCGAACGCCAAACGGCGAGTGACGAAGTGCGAACCGACGGTCGTACGAGGTGTGCTGGAGTTGGGAGTAGACAGGATACAGAATGCAGAATACAGGGCCGAGTTGCTTGACGCGACAGGAAGGAAAGCGCTCGACCTGCATCCTGGCGCTAATGACGTCAGTGGACTGAGGCCAGGAGTCTACTTCGTCAGGGAGCGATCAGCGGCCAACGGTGAGCGGCCGGAGGTAAGCGTCCGCAAAGCTATCATTGGCAGATAGGAAGCCTTGGGATGACGTGCATTGGAAACGGGATGGGCTTGGCAGCATTCCTACTGTTTCTGGCCTGCCCGCAGGTGCTGCTGGGTCTGAACTCCGCTCCGTCGGCACGGCAGCTCTCCTGCAAGACGCGGCAACGCGACGCAGGCCCCGTTTGGCTGGTTGGACGAGGATCCGGCGGCACGGACGGGATGGAGCCGTCGCTCTGCCTGGATGGGCGCGTCTGTGCTGCACTTGACGCACCCTCAACGCGATTCTCGTGGAACGAAGCCGGGAACGTCAAGTCAACGAGCCGACCCCTCGTGTTGAAACAGACGGGCATCTATGGCCTCGAGTTTGGCACGGCGGTAGTGGGTGCTGCAGTAAGTGCGGTTGGCGCACTCTATGTATCTGGGACGTTCCTAAACAAGGGAGAGGATCTCCTATCACCCTCAGTCTTTGTCGCGGGCGGCCTATACGCACTAGCTAGCACACTCATGTCATCGGCCGGGACGTGCCTCATCGGCGGGCTCTTTGGCCAAGGCGGGTCATGCGGCCGGTCTCTCGCCGGAGGAGCGTGTGGAGGAGTAGTTGGCGGCGGCGTCTTGGTTTGTCTGATGGCGACCAACGATCCCCCGCTAGTCCTAGTACCCGTGGGATTGACCTTGCCAGCTTTGGGGTCCGTTGTAGGCTACAACACAAGGAGGAACAGATGAGACGTCTCAGGAGCCTGTCTCTGTGCATACCGGTGGTGATGCTGTGTGTCATCGCCGGACACAGTCATGCCGCATACCAACCAGTTGTGATACTCAAACGTTCGTTTGCGTCTGAGTACTACGACTCGCTAGGCAACACAGTCTCTGACAGCTTGGTCCGCGGCAAGCTCTTTCACGCGGCGTTGTATCGACACGACATGGCGGACAGCGTGATTGCCGTTGGGGTCACGGACGCTTTCGGCTTATCCACCCTCAGCTTTGACCGGTGGCCGGAGTCGAGCAGAGCTATCGACTCGGCCAGCATCGCGCGCCTCGACATCTCATTTCCAAACACATGGCGGGCGATTCCGGCTGGAAGACGCTTTCGCTTCGAGCCGCTTCGGATCGAGCATGTCGCGCTTAGGGGCAGTGCAGGCGAGACATTGGTGATAGTGCTGCCCCTATCGATCACCAAGCATGAGTCCAACATCGGAAATGGGTACTATGCCTATGACTTTGCGGTTCTGTCCGACTGTCACATAGCCGAAGGCAAGAAGCTAATAGACACGTACGAGGACTTTGGGACCGAAGGATGGGATGACGCGGACAATGGTGACACAAACGAGTACTCCATCAACAGTGTCATAGCCTGCCGGGATTTCATCGACTCGTTGTACGAGCACGCCGGATACGATATTCGATTCGTGGTTACCACAGGCGACATCACTTCGACCTCAGAATACTCTGAGTACCAGAGAGCGAGGCAGGTCCTCGCGGGATTCAACAGCGATTTCTTCATCGTCCCCAACATGGGTAACCACGACGGTTGGCCCTACATCGGCCACCCGGCTCAGGTCTGGCCGCCGCGCCTCGCTCACTACCTGGAACAGCAGCCAGGCAGCGTTGTGATTGGGGACTACTTCGTCGACGCTTTTCGAGGCGTCTATGATTCTCTCCGCTACGTCCGGCCGGCCGCCAACTGGCAACAATCTGATTTCCTGCTTACCCCGACGGACAGCACCTGTCACGACTGGCCGAGCTACTACAACGACTTCGCCTTCAACTATCAGGGAAGCAAGTTCATAGCAACCGACTTCTCCTCTCGCAGTCGCGGGAATCCTGGTCTGGCGGGCCCTCCCGATACCTATTGGGGCGAGTCGTACCATTGGACGATGGATTGGCTTGAGTCGCAAGTGGGCTCTGTCCCTGACGGTGAGAGGATAATCTGCGTAGGGCACTTCCCATTCTCCGAGTACTACTTCGCGAACTTCACTGCAGATGAGCTCCACCAGATTTCCGACCGTGGGCTCCGCAACAATGACCCGATCGTAACCTCCATTGGCGGACACATACACGCGGCAAGCCAGGGTCGATTGCTCTATGACCGAGGTTCGTATGATGACACAATATGCGACTTCCACACGCTCGGTGCGGCCAAGGATGGAGACCTCCATATCTTCCACGTGCTTGACGCGGTTCGGTTGGAGGTGTCGCACGAGTGGGGCTCGCCTCCGAGCCGGACGGTGCAGTTCAGCGCCACCTATTCCTATCAGGGCAGTGAGAATGCCTCGGTCGAGAATCGCTGGGACTTCGGCGATGGGACCGGGTTCGTCTACGGCCAATTCCAGACAAGTCATGAATATGGCAACGTTGAGCGCGACACTATCTACAAGGTGTCCCTGAGGGTCACGACCGAGTCGGGCAGGCACGTCTGGGTCTGCGATACCGTCCACGTATCTCCAATCCACGACGTAATGTGTGCCGCGATAGATACACCCCCGGACACCGTTCATTGGGGAGCCGACGTGACTCCGAGCGTCCGGACCTACAACAACGGTCCCTACACAGAGAGCTACGCCGTGCGAATGAGGATCATCAACGAATCCGACTCGGTCGTGTACGATACGACGGCGTCGGTCAGCGGACATGCGCCGCAGGATACTGAGGTCGTGGCATTCCCGATCTGGCACACAGACCAACAGGGTGACTACGCTGTCGCATGCTCAACCGAGCTCGCCAGTGACGGAGTCACATCGAACGACAAACTCACCGATACGTGCACTGTCCTGTATCCCTACGACGCCTCTGCTGACGGCATCACCTCACCGTGGCGAGTGGGCTACTACGAGTCGCTCACCCCTAGAGGACTTGTGACCAACCACTGCAACCAGGAACTCACCTTCTGGGTCAAGTTTGTCATAGGCGCGGTGTACGCGGATTCCCACCAGGTTGTGGCGATGTCAGCCCAGTCGAGCCAAGTCGAGGGGTTCGCACCAGTCAGTGAGATGGAACCCGGCACGTACGACATGAAGCTGATAGTGCGACTGGCCGACGATGAGTGCCCTACCAACGATACCTTCTCGGCCCAACTCCAAGTTGTGGACAGCGACTACTGGCTCACGCTGGCCGCCTTGCCTTGGAACCACGACGCGGTGCTCGTCGAAGGGCCGGACGCGGACAGCACAGTCTACGCCCTGCAACGGGATGGTTCCGGGTTGGGTGCGTACTCCATTCCTCTCAACCTGTGGGACGTCGGCAGTATTCCAGCGAGCTCGATGCTTGGCGCTCAATACTCGGCCGACCGATATGGCAACTACGTATTCGTCCTCGGCAACTACAGCACACGGAAGGCGATTGCCAGGTACACGGTTAGCACTGATCAGTGGGATACCGTGACGACAAACCTCCCCTCCGGCGTCGCGGAAAACGGCGGCATCTTCGCGCGTCACTCAGATACCCTCTACGTTCTGCTCCGCAACACTATGCAGTCCTTCTGGCGCTACGTTGTTCCCACAAGAAGCTGGACCTGGCTCCAGCAAGATCCGCCGCTGGGCTCATACGGAACGGCCGCCAGCGCATACGACGGCGGCGACCTTGTCCACGTGCTACAGGTTGATCAGAACTCACACGGCACACTGCAGACCTATAGCATTAGCGGCGGACAGTGGCAGCAGTCGCAGACAATCGAGAACGATCTGGAGTCCGGGGCGGGCACCGCCATCTCGACGGTTTCCGGTCGAGGCAGCGTGTTCGCACTCTGGCCCACGCCATACGTTGGTCCGGGTATCTCCGCCAACTTCGACGAGTACGACCTTGCCGGAGACACGTGGTTGCCTTGCTGGCCGTACTTCGACTCGGTCGGTCCGTATCCATCCATGGCTTCGAGGGACGGACTACCCTACGCTACCTGTCGTGCTCCGGGAGTGGCAGTCCACACGTTCGGTCGCTACTACCCGACTGCACAAGCACTCGGCAGGGAGGGCGTGTGTGCGGATCCTGGTTCCCGCGTGACCGAATACGGTCTGTACTCCGAGCCTAACCCGTTCAGACACGGCACGACGATTCGCTGGCAGGTGCCGAAGGCGACGCGGGCGATGGTCGCGGTGTACGATGCACAGGGAAGGCTGGTCCAGAAACTCCGCGACGGCAACTTCGAGCCCGGCCGCCACTCACAGGTCTGGAACGCACAGGGAATACCGGCTGGCGTCTATCTCTGCTCGTTCACTTCGAGCGAGCGCCGGCTGACCCGGCGACTGGTATTGATGAAGTAGTGGCCTACGCGGAAACGGGGACGGCACACTTGACTGTCCCCGTTTCCGCGCAGCATTCGTGGAGGATGGCATGAAGCGAATTGCGGCTCTGTTGGTTCTTGCCTTGGCAGTCTGGGGACTACCACGGCTCTCCGCCGATGAAAACCGCGGCGGCACCTACGACAAAGTCTCTGTTTCCCCTACCGTCGGTATGAGAGTGCGTTCGCTGGGTCCCTTTCTTGACTACGTCTGGCTCGACAGCGTGTCCGGTCCTCTCGATACGATCTACACGGATACGCTCATCGACGTGCGTGGAAGGGCCATGTTGCACGCCAGCCAGGATGCCCCGGCCACCAAGGTGCGAGTGATCTTTCGCAAGGAAGGGGGCTCGATGACATTCTATGACGATAGCTTCGACCTGGTCGCTGGCGACTCGGTGCCGGTGGACTGGCGAGTTGGTCTCTTCGCGGAGTCTGCAAGCTACATCGCCCGCGAATCGCTGATGGACGTCACGCCAACCGATAGTTCGTTTGTAACCTGGCAGTTCTGGGTGCTGCCTCGGCCATCAGGCGACATCAGGGACGATGGCAGGCAGCAGGCCACTGGCGAGAAGCTACAGCCCACGGTCATCCGCCGCATCCCGGCCGGCGCAGTCGCGTTCGATGCGATGGGCAGAAGGGCAGTGAACCCACGGTCTGGCATCCTGTTTATCAGGAGCGATGGGCAAGGGGCCGGTGACGTGGGCCGAACGCGAAAGGTCATCCTGCAGCGCTGAGCAGCACAAGCTCGAGCGCCAGCTTTAATCAGAGACATCTGAGCAGTCTCCGGATGAGCCGAGCCCCTTCGACTCGTCTAGCCCAGATGACTTCGTCACCGCGAAAGGGAGTAGCGTAGGCTCGCAGCGGTTGTGTCGTCAGACCCCGCCGGCGAGAACCCCGTGCGCGCGTGCGCAGGCGCCCGCCCGTGTTTGACAAGCAAGGGTCGGCAGTTTACCATCACTCTTCATATGTCGCACATTAAACACGTTAAGGACGAGCTCGAGAAGCGGAACAAGGCCGCACAACTGGGCGGCGGCGAGGCGGCGGTCGCAAAGCAGCACGCGGCCGGCAAGCTGACCGCGCGCGAGCGCATCGAAATCCTGCTGGACGAGGGCAGCTTCGTGGAACTCGACCGGCTGCGGGTCCACGATTGCCATGACTTCGGAATGGAGAAGCGCAGGATTCCGGGTGACGCGGTTGTGACCGGGCACGGTCGCATCAATGGCCGGCCCGTGGCGGTCTTTTCTCAGGACTTCACCGTGTTCGGCGGTACACTCTCGCGCGTGTTCGGGGAGAAGGTCTGCAAAGTGATGGACATGGCGATGCGCACCGGGATGCCGGTGGTCGGCCTGAATGACTCGGGCGGGGCGAGGATTCAGGAGGGCGTGGACAGCCTCGGCGCGTATGCCGACATCTTCCTTCGCAACACCCTGGCCTCAGGCGTGATTCCACAAGTGTCGGTAGTGCTCGGCCCGTGCGCGGGCGGTGCGGTCTATTCGCCGGCCCTCACCGACTTCATCATCATGTCCGAGCGGACGAGCTACATGTTCATCACCGGGCCCGACGTCATCAAGAGCGTGACCAAGGAAGAGGTGACCAAAGAGAAGCTGGGCGGGGCCG
>CAZVCQ010000007.1:0-20243 GCA_964626085.1 uncultured bacterium | reverse complement strand
AGGAGTTCGAGGCGGAGACCCTGAGGGACGCCCTGCACGACCTGGGTTTGATGGACGCCGAAATCGCGCGCCGGCACCTGAACCTGTTCCCGTCTCCGCCGGAGGACTCCGACTAGGGAAATGAGGGACACCCCCCATATTTCTGAGCGATGTCAAGGCGCGGCACGGCGGCATTTCAGATTGCAGATTGTAGATTGCAGATTGGCGGCAGGGCTCGGCCTCGGATGGCGAGCCTGGTCGAGACGATGCGGTATCGTTCATCGTCCCTTCGTCCATCGTTCATCGTTGGTCAGGGCCGACGGCCCTGAAACATGACCCAATACCCAATGACGCCTGAGCAGCGGCTGAGACGGGCTTTCACCCGCAACGGCTGCTGGTTTCGACCCGACCTGAGACGGCGCCGAGCCAGGCCGCGACCATCACGCAAGGGCTATGAGCTCCGGTGGGTGGCGTACGACCTGAACGAGTGCCGGGAGTTCGAGGCGCTCATGAAGACCGTGGGCATCGAGTTCGGTCGGGCGTTCAAGAAACGACAGCGATACGTGCTGCCTGTGTATGGGCAGAGCCGGGTCCAGGACGCGATTAGCCGGTTGAAGCTCAGCAAGCGACCCGGCGCGGCGCGTCGGGAACGTTGCCGGATTCACCGGAAGCGACGGCCACCCGTGAATTTCGGAGCACTGCCTTGGGGAAACACGGCCAGTCACACATTCGATGACGGCGGCCAGGCGGTGGACAACCGACAGCCAACGGCCAGCGCCCCTCCAGGAATGAACACATCGATGCGTGGTGAAGCGAGCCCTGCAAGGGACGCGGGACCTGATAGACGTCGGGCGGTTAGCCAGCGCCCGAGCTACGGGCGTACGCGCTGGCTGCCTCAGGACATCCGCATCGCAGAGCACTATGCCAGAACGGTAGTGGAAGGTCGGTATCGGTCAGCGGCCGCAGCAGCACCGTACTGCCACTCCGGACTGACGGGCAGCCACACGCTGTGTTCGGTCACGGGGAAACTGCGGCTGCTGATCCGGAAGATGGGACGATCGAGAGGCAACAGGCGTTGGACCACCAGGGAGAAGGCGGTCGTGGACCGATTCGCCCGCGCTCTCGTCCAGCGCAGGTATCCCGGCATCAAGGAGGCGCTACCCGATTGTCAGCGCGAGCGTCAGCGCGTCGAGCCTACCATCGAAAGGACCGATTTGGCCCTGGCCTGGAAGCTATTGCTGCGGGCCTATGATCGCGGTCTGCCGCGGCGGAAGCACCGCTGGACCCTCGGGGAGAAACGGTTGCTCGAACGTCACGCCGCGAACCTCGTTCGCGGAAGGTACCCGGACATCAGGACTGCCGCGAGCGCCTACAAGACCGCACGCGAGCGGGCCGGGTTTGCGGTGCAACAGACCGACCACAGCATCCGTGCCTGCATCTCGGCCTTTGCGCAGGCGATGGGGTATGTGCCGCCCAAGGCCATGCCGAGCACGAGTCCGGACGAGCGACGCATCATCGCCGGTTTCAGCGGGGCGGTAGCTCGGGGTGTGTACTCGTCCGGCATGCGCGCACTGCCGGACTGCCTTCGCGCGCTGGGCCGCGACGGGCCGAAGTGGATCCAGCACGAGGACCGACTGGCAACCGTCATCAACGCGGGAGCACGGAGACTGGGCTGGCAGGCGTATGCGCGCTGGAGCAAAGAGAGCAACAACACCATAAGCCAGTTTACAGAAGCGTTGGCGGCTGGACGGTACTCCACCATGACGGCTGCTTCCCGTGCCTGCCTGAAGTCGCTGCGGCGAGCCGGCCGCAAGGACCTTCAGGAGAACAACGTCAGGTGGAGGATGATCCGGTGCTTCGTATCGACGCACGGCAGGCTCTGGCGTCCGCGGCGGGCCGCAGGGAAATGAGATTACCTACTTGACGGCGGCAAGGCGCGGCATAGCGGCATTTCAGATTGCAGATTGTGGATTACAGATTGGCAAAGACGGCGGGGAGGGGAACCGTACATCATGCTTACATTCATCGTTGCGTCGTACATCGTTCGGAGCCGTAGGCCGATAGTGGTCTCTGACGCCCTATGAAGAACTGCCTCGACACGACGTTTGACCACAAGGACCCCTACAGAATCCTCGGTGTGACCGCTGATGCGACTCCCGTGGTCATCCGGAAGGCCTATCTCGACTTGGCCAAGAGGAACCACCAGGACCTCTTTGCCACCGATCCGGAGAAGTACCGCTCCTCGACCACGCTGATGCAGGACATCAATTCGGCCTACGAACTGCTGTACGACCCGGCCCGGCGGGAACTCTGGGACCGCAGGCACCCGGCCGCTCCGCGGAAGGCACCGCGACCGGCCCCAACGCCGAGTGCGCACTTCGAGTCGGAGCAGACTCACCGCGTCATCCGGAAATACAACCAGTTCGTGGGTTCGTTGCGCACCGCGAAGGCGCGCCAGGAGGCGGCCCGGAAGATACGAAGGTTCCAGGCGAGCCGGGGCGGATCCGCCTTCATCCGGAAGCTGGTCGCGAGTCACTACCAGCCGGTCATCGACCTCCTCAACCTCGGTGGACGCATCTCGGTCTACGACGACGGACTCGTCGAGCTCATGTTCCTGTACGCCGGCGCGCTGGAGGTCGACCCCAGTGAGGTCTTCATCACGTACGCCTACCTCGTCCATCGGGAGAACCGGGGCAAGGTTCCCGCCGCACCGGGCGCAGGCAAGCCGCGGCGGGGCGGTCCGGGCACCGGTGACTTCATGGTCACGACGCTGAGGCTGCGTCGCGTTCCGGGAACCGCCGGGCCGGCGTCGGCGAAAAACCTCGGAGCCCGGATTCGGGATTGGCTTCGGTCGTGACCGCAACGCCGCCGTCGCTGAGACGCCCGGGGTAACGATGAGCGATGAGCGATGAGTGCTGAATGGCGAACGCCGATAGGGAAACGTGGAGTGCGGAGCGATGAGCGCACATAGAGGAAGCGCAGAGCGATAAGCGATGAGCGCTGAATGGCGAATGCCGTTAGGGAAGCGTGAAGTGCGGGACGATGAGTAGCGGGCACGGCCGAATAGCAGGTCCGGTCGAGACGCTGGTGACGGCCGACGGCTTCCGGCCCCGAGATGTCTTGGCGGTTTTACTATGGTCCTCTGGGGCGGGAGTTGCCACGTCCGCTCCCGAAATCAGAGGCGGGCCGGTCGGCCGGCCGTCATTCCCATTTCCCCCAGACCCCGCCCCTCAGGGGCCCCGCCCCTAAGGCGGTGTACGGGTTGAGCCGGCAGGACGGCTCCCTGCGAGGACCCAGTGCCTCCGGTCGCCGCACGTGCACCTGTAACCCCTTGGGGTGAAAACCAGTCCTCAGCTAACGGCTAACGGCTGGGAAGTATAGGCTGGTGGGCTGGCAACGACCCGCCAGCCGCTTTGCCTGCGACATCTGAGCAATCCTGCAGGATCTGTGTATGTCCTCTTCTCTCCGACCCGGTTTCATCCGAGGGCGGTTCTGGTGCGCCTGATCAGGGCAATGAGAAGAACCCGGCCATCCGCCGGGTTCGTACTTTCACCTGGGCCGGCTGAGCCGCCGCGCGGAATTGAACCAGAGCAGCCCGGTGACGATGAGCGCGGCAAAGAGGCCGTAGGAGCCGAGCACGATGCCGGCGACCTGGTACCCGAGCATGGTTCTCGGCGTGGTCTCGGCCAGAATCACAATCCAGAAGGAATAGGCGAGCAACGCGGCGCCGAATATGGCGAGGTCGACGGCGACGTTTCCCGAGAGCACGAACGGAGTCGGGCTCGGCCGGAGCAGCCGCAGGTAACGCTCGTTTGTACCGCCCGCGTCCGGCTGCGCGGTATCGGCGGTGAATTCCGCCTCAAACAGGCCGACGGCCCTCCGGCACAGCGCAGCCAGCACGCAGACCAGGGCCACCATCAGCAGGGCGTAGATTACAGGACGGAACGCGTAGAACTGCGCCACCGGTTCGACCGCGCTGCTGCCGGTGAGCGGAAAACGGAGCAGAAGCCCGGGCCCGAACCCGGCGTGAACCAAGAGCGCCAGGGAGAATAGTATCCGCAGGTAGAAGGTCGCCCGGGCCGCGCGCCCGAGGTGTTCGCGGAAGGCGTCGCCGGTGCTTTCAGATGGAACCGACATCAATTCAGCATAAGGACGGCGGGGAGAATGTCAACCAGCGGACTGCCGGGACCGTTCTAGAGGCAACCGTTTCAGGACGTGCCGCGGGCCGGCTCGACCTCGCGGAGGAACGCAAGTACGTGCAGCCGGCCGTGCGACCGGTAGGTGCTGACCGTTGCCTCCAGCGGCACGATGGTCCCGTCGCGCCTGAGCCCGTGGTATGAGTAGCTGGTCGGGGCATCCATTCCCTGCTCGCGCATGCGGCTGTATCCGGCCAGGAGGTCACGGTCCTGCGGCGCGTCGAACTCACCGGCGGGCCGGCCGATGATCTCCGCCGGCGAGTCATATCCCAGCAGCCGGGCGAATTCCCGGTTGGCGTAGACAAGCACTCCCTCGCACTCGCCGACAACCGCACCCGGCGAGTTGTCAAGCACCGCCTGAGCCTGCGCGGCCGCGGCGGCAGCCTCCCGGGCCAGCTCATTGCGTTCGGTGATGTCATTCCCCGAACTGAGGGTGCCGACGACGCGCCCGGTCTCGTCTCGCAACAGGGCGTTGTGCCAGGCAACCAGCCGTTCTTCGCCGCGCAAGGTCACGACCGGGTTTTCGTAGTACTCCATGGGTTCGAGCACGCCGCGCATCAACCTCTCGAATCCCCGCCTGACCTCCGCCCGCAGCCGCTCGGGGACGAAGGTGTCAAACCAGTTGCGCCCGACGATGTCGCCGGGCGTTCCACCCAGGACGGCGCAGCCTTTTCGGTTGATGAGTTTGACCGCCCCGGTCTCGTCCAGCACGACCATCATGACGCCCGCCACGTCCAGGTAGCTGTGGGCCAGCTCCTTTTCCTGCCGCAGCGCCTGCTCGGCTGCCTTGCGGTCGGTGATATCCTCAACCGTGCCTTCGTAGTAGAGAACTGCCCCGTCCGGTCCGCGCACCGCGTGCGCGTTTTCCCGGACAAACAGCGTACGGCCGTCGCGCGTCTGCCAGCCTACTTCGAGGCCGACAATCCGCCCGTCGCGCTCAAGCCGACGCTTGAACTCGCCGCGCTTGTACTCCGGCCCGGACCCATCCGCCTCGAGGTTTCGCTCGGCAAGCTGGGCGAAGGAATCGTAGCCGAGCATCCGAACCAGCGCCGGGTTGGCCATCAGGATTCGCCCGTCCGGCGAGGTCCTGTATATGCCCATCAGTGAATCGTCAAACAGAGTCCGGTACCGGTTTTCGCTCTCCGCCAGCGCGGCCTCGGCCCGCTTCCGCTCCGTAATGTCCCGCACAATTGCCAGCACCACGGTCTTGCCGTCCAGTTCCATCGTCGAGGCGCTCATCTCCACTGGTATCTGGAGTCCGCTCTTGTGCAGGTTCACCGCTTCGGTTCGGAACGTCCGCTCGCGGAGAATCGCGTCGATCACGTGCGGCAGCCAGGCCCGGGCCTCGGCCGGGACCAAATCCGAGACGCTCATCTTCAGCAGCTCGCTCCGTCGGTACCCGAGCAGCTCGCAGCCGTGCCGGTTGACGTCGAGAATACGACCGTCGACCGACTCGATGAACACGGCATCGTTGGCCGACTCAAACACTGCGCGGTACATCCGCTCCGACTGGCTCCTCGCCTGTTCGGCGCGGACCCGCTCGGTGACGTCGCGCGTGACCGACATTATCCGCCGCTCTCCCCCGACCACAATCACCGACGCCATGAGGTCGACCACGAACTTCGCGCCGTCCTTCCTGCGCATCCGGATAGTCTTGGTTACCGACCTGCCCAGTGCCAGGCTTGCCATCGCCGCCTTGGCCGCGCGACGGTCCACGGGTGCCACCACGTCGGTGAGGTTCATTTCCTTGACATCATCCCCGGTGTAGCCATACAGCCGGAGGCAGGCAGGGTTGGCCTCAAGCACCCGTCCCTGGACGTCGGCAATCGCCACCGAGTCCTGGGTGTTCTCGAAAAGCACCCGGTACTTGTCGGTAGATGCCTGGGCGGCCTCCCCGGCCCGCCAGAGGCCGGTGACGTCGCGGCCGACGACGACCACACCGGCCGGAGCTCCGGACCGGTTGCGCCCGACCGTGGCAAAAAGGTAGAGGGCTGCTTCCACCCCGCTCCGCGAATGACACCGGACCCCGCCCGCGAGGTCGCGCCCGCCGAGTACCGCCGAGAGATCCAGGGCGGCGGCATCCGGTTCCATCCGGCAGGCAAGGGTATACGGCTGCCCGAGCGCCTCCTCGGCCTTGCAGCCGGAAATCTCCTCCGCCTCCTTGTTCCAATAGACAACCAGTCCCTGCTTGTCGGTGGCGAAGACAATGTCGCCGGCCTGGAAGGCAATGTCGGTGACGAAAGAGAAGGCGGGGTTCGTTTCTTTCGCAGTCATTTGGTTGCGGGATTTCCTGGTTCGGGTTCGGGTACTGGCCACGACCGCCGCAGTATCTGAGTGGCAACCCGTAGAACCAGCATCGGCCGGCATTCTACATCCGCTCACATCTCAGTCAAGCGGTTCCGGACCACGGCAACCAAGCTTGCTTCAAGATCATCGCAATCCTGATTCGTGCAGCTTCTGTTCCGCCGCCGCTATTCGAGCGGTCCCCTATCTTGTTCCCCGACTTCGAGTTACAGCACCACCTTCGGCCGGTGCCGCGCGTCTCGCCCGGTTACCGACGTCCTTTGCGGCAACCGTTGGCGTACAGTGCGGCAACCGCCGCCCAGCGTCTACTCCTGCGACACGACAATCGGCCCGATGTCGGCAGGCCGCGCGACGAGGAAATCGGGGTGGAACGACTTCAGAAACCAGGCCGGCCTGAACCCGTACGTCACGGCACAGGTATCGACCCCGGCCGCCTTCGCCGCTTCGATGTCGAGCTCGGAGTCCCCGACCAGGATTGCCGAGCCGGGCGACGCGTCCAGGCGGCTCAACGCGGCGAGAACCGGCTCCGGGTCCGGCTTGTGCTTCCGGCCCTCAAGCCAGCCGTGAACGCAGTCGAAGTAACCGGAGAGCCCGGCGCCAGCCAGCGTGAATTCGGCCTGCGACTGGTGCTTCGTTGTCACCAGCGCCAGTTTCACGCCGGCCTGCTGCAGGCCCGCGAGCAGTTCTTTGATGCCCGGGTAGACTTTCGTGTTGTCGTTGAAGTGCTCGGCGTAGTATGCCCGGTAGGTCTGGGCGAAGCGGCGCGTGCTCTCCGCGTCGGCCGGGTAGCCGAGCTGGCGCACGATCGCGTCGAGCGGCTGGCCGATGAGGACGAGTATATCCGCGGCTTCCGGAAGGCTGCGGTCGGAGAAGACCTGGCCGAGGGCGCGCCGGACCGATTCGACGATATCCTGGCCGGAGTCAATCAGGGTGCCGTCGAGGTCAAAGAGCGCGGTGGAGTAGCGGAGACTGCTCAATTCCTAATCACGGCTCATTAGGAATCGGGGATTAGTCACGGACCGTCTGTGGTTTATAGTACTTGTCAAGATAGGCGTCGCGAACTCGTTTCAGTTCACCCCGCGGGAAGATGGCCAGTAGCTTCCAGCCGAGGTCGAGAGTCTGCTCGACCGTTCGGTTCTCGTGCTCGCCCTGCGCGATGTACTGCTCCTCGAAGTCCCGCGCGAAGCGGAGGTAACGTTTGTCCGCTTCGGTAAGCGCCGCGTCGCCGAGGATGATTTCCAGCTCCTGCGCCTCTTTGCCGCGGGCGTAGCAGGCGTAGAGCTGGTTGAACAGGTCGGCGTGGTCCTCGCGGGTCTTGCCCTTGCCGATGCCCTTGTCCTTGAGGCGCGAAAGCGACGGCAGCACGTCCACCGGCGGTGAGATCTTGCGCCGGTGCATCGCGCGTGAGAGGATAATCTGCCCCTCGGTGATGTACCCGGTCAGGTCCGGGATGGGGTGAGTCTTGTCGTCCTCGGGCATCGTCAGCACCGGCATCATCGTTATCGACCCTTTGCGACCCTTGATGCGCCCGCAACGCTCGTAGATTGAGGAAAGGTCGGTATAGAGGTAGCCCGGGAAACCGCGGCGCCCGGGGATTTCTTTGCGGGCGGCGGACACTTCTCTCAGCGCTTCGCAGTAGTTGGTCATGTCGGTCAGCACCACCAGGACGTGCATCCCCACCTCAAAAGCCAGGTACTCGGCCGCGGTCAGCGCGGTACGCGGCGTGGCGATCCGCTCGATCGCCGGTTCGTCCGCAAGGTTGAGGAAAAGCACAGTACGTTCAATCGCACCCGATTGGGTGAAGTCGCGGATGAAGAACTCCGCCTCCTCAAAGGTGATGCCCATCGCCCCGAACACGACCGCGAACGGTTCGCTCGTCCCCAGCACGCGCGCCTGCCGGACGATCTGCGCGGCCAGGCGGTTGTGCGGCAAACCCGAGCCGGAGAAGATCGGCAGCTTCTGCCCGCGGACGAGCGTGTTGAGCCCGTCGATCGACGAGATGCCGGTCTGGATGAACTCGTCCGGATACTCCCGTGCGTAGGGGTTGATCGGCGCGCCGTTGACGTCGACCCGCCGGTCCGGGATTATCGCCGGCCCGCCGTCGCGCGGCCGCCCCAGGCCGCCGAACACCCGGCCGAGGATTTCCGGAGACAGGTCAATCGTAATGCCATGGCCCATGAAGCGTATCTTGGCCGACGGTACGTCGATGCCGGTCGCTCCCTCGAACACCTGGACCAGCGCCTTGTCGCCTTCGACCTCCAGCACCTGCCCGCGACGGACTTCGCCGGACGGAAGCGTAATCTGCACCAACTCCTGATACTTGACACCATCCACGCCGGCAACCAGCATCAGCGGCCCGGCAATAGATGCGACGGTCTGGTATTCCCGAATCATGCCGCCTCCAACGCTGCCAGTTCTCTCTCCATCTCGGTGCTTATCTGAGCGATTGCCGCCGGCGTCTCGGCCTCGGTGAGATACTTCATCCGGGCGATTCGGTCGCGAACCGCGGCCCGCTCGATCGCCTCCATGTCGACACCCCGCGCCAAAGCGGCTTTGCCCAACTCGTGGAAATGGAGTATCGCCCTCAGCATGGCGGCTTGCTTGGAAAGCGACGCGTAGGTGTCGACTTCGTGGAACGCGTTCTGGTGCAGGAAATCCTCCCGTATCGACCGGGCCACTTCGAGCACCAGCCGGTCCTGCGCAGAAAGGGTGTCCTTGCCGACCAGCCGGACAATCTCCTCCAGTTCCGCTTCCTTCTCAAGAAGCTGCATGGCTGCGGCCGCGTCTTTCATGAATTCCGGCGTTGCCATCCGGTCGTATGACTCCCGCAAGACGTCGGCATACAGCGAATACGAGTTCAACCACGAAATTGCGGGGAAGTGCCGCTGGAACGCCAGCCGGTCCTCGAGCGACCAGAAGACTTTGACCACACGCAGGGTCGCCTGCACCACCGGGTCGTTCAGGTCACCGCCCGGCGGCGACACCGCGCCAACCACCGAGATTGCGCCTTCCTGCTCCTTGCCGTCCGGCGTTCGGCCCAGACATACAACCCGGCCGGCGCGCTCGTAGAACTCGGCCACGCGCGTTGCAAGGTAGGCCGGATAACCTTCTTCCCCCGGCATCTCCTCCAACCGGCCGGATATCTCCCGCATCGCCTCGGCCCAGCGCGAGGTCGAGTCGGCCTGCAGTGCCACCGAGTAGCCCATATCGCGATAGTACTCGGCCAGTGTGATGCCGGTGTAGATCGACGCTTCGCGGGCGGCCACCGGCATGTTCGACGTATTCGCAATCAGCACGGTCCGCTTCATCAGCGGCTCGCCGGACTTGGGGTCGACGAGGTGCGGGAATTCCAGCAGCACGTCGGTCATTTCGTTGCCGCGTTCGCCGCAGCCGACGAAGACTATGATTTCCGCGTCCGACCACTTGGCGAACTGGTGCTGGATGACGGTCTTGCCCGACCCGAACGGCCCGGGCACCGCAGCCGTCCCTCCCTTGGCAATTGGGAAGAACGTGTCAACCACCCGCTGGCCGGTTACGAGCGGCTGGTCCGGCTGCAGCCTCCGCCGGTAGGGGCGCGACTTGCGCACCGGCCAGCGCTGTGCCATTTTCAGCGGCTGTTCGCCGCTGGCGGTCTTGATGACCGCGACGGGTTCCTCCACCGTGAACTGGCCCGGTCCGATGCGAACGACCTCGCCCGACATGCCCGGCGGCATCATGATCCGGTGGCGGACGAGCACGGTTTCCTGGACTTCGCCGACAATGTCGCCCGGTTCCACCACGTCGCCGGGTTTGCGGAGCGGCGTGAAATCCCAGCGTCGTTGGTGGTCGAGCGGTGGCGCCTGGACGCCACGGCTGATGAAGTCTCCGACCTGCTTCTGGATGACGTCGAGCGGCCGCTGGATACCGTCGTAGATGGATTCTATCAACCCGGGCCCGAGCTCGACCGAGAGCGGTTCGAAGGTCGGGAAGACCGGCTCGCCGGGGCCCACGCCTCCGGTTTCCTCGTAGACCTGGATTGACGCCCGGTCTCCGTCCAGCTCGATGATCTCGCCGACCAGCCGTTTCTCGCTGACTTTCACCACATCGTACATCCTCGCGCCGGCGAGACCTTCGGCGACCACCAGCGGTCCGGAAACTTTGATAATCGTTCCGCTATTGCTTTCTGTCATCGCTAGTCTCTCCTTCAGGGTGAACCGTCGTCGCCTTTCCCCGCGGCGCGTGCGTCCGTCCAAATACGTCCGCGCCGACCGCGCGTCGTACAATCTCCCGAAACCGCTCGAACCCGCGTTGCTCCGCGCCCATTGGCAGCATCACTAGACCCGGGGTTGCGCTCCGGCTATATCGACCCAACAAACCGGCCAAATGTGGCGACAGATCCTCGGTATAGAACAGCACCGCAAGACCGGCATCCAGCAGCGTCTCGACCTTTGAGCTGGCATCAGGGCCCGGCTCGACCGGGAACACGGCGAAACCGGCGGCACGGAAAGGTGCGATAACCTCTGGACGGCCGACGACCCCGACCCTGGTCGCCAGCTTGTCTACGACGCCAGCCGGTGTTTCGCTATTCGACATAAGCTACCAGGTCCTGCATCTCCTCGTCCACGCGGCCGGCCAACTTCGCGGCGTATAGAAGCCGCAAGTTGCGCAACTCGTTCTCGCGCAGCAGGAAGAAGGTCACTAAAGGTTCGTGCCCGAACGTCGCGTAGCGGGTCTGGCGCAGATAGCGAAGTTCCGCCTCGCGACCGAACCGCTCCAGCCGGACGAACGAACGTCTTTCGGCGACATCGGTTCGGCCCTGCTCCAGGAACCCGCGGAATGATTCGCTTCCCACTCCGTAGGGCGGCGCCTTGGCCAGTAGTTCCACTACGGCAGGCCAAGGCTGAGGCAGCGCCGCCAGCAGACTAGCAAGCGTCAAAGTACCGCCTTGGAGGAATGCGGCTTCCATCTCCCCCGCCAAGTTCTTGTCGTCCCCTTCCTTTGCCTTCAGTCGCACCAGTGTACGCAGGTTTTCGTTGTCGGCATGCAATCCGAGATACCCGACCATGAACTCGCTGTTGCTGGCGGCCTGCAACTCGATTTCCTGCATCAACTGGTCCAACGCCATATCGACTGCTGCCGGGTTCCGGTCTCGGCCGAAGGCCTCGACAGCATGGACGACGACTTCGGCGACGCGTGACTTCTGACCCGTCACTTCAAACTCGTTCGGGATTGGCACTTCGGTCTTGCCTTGCGAAAGCGCGGTCTTGAGATCTGTCTTCAGCCTCCGAAACGTTGCTGGTATGGAGAACAGGTGCACCAACCAGTCGTCCAGCGCGTAAGTGAACAGGAAGGCGACGTTTTCCTGGGCCGCGCGGTCAAGTGCCCGCGCCATGCCAGCCGCTTCCCCTTCGAGAAACCTCGCGTACGCAGTTTCCGCCAAGGCCGCAACGAATTCCTCGCCGCTCCGCGCGCGGATGAACCGTTCGTAGCGGGGCCTGTCCATCAGGGCCGGTTCGAGCGCCCGGACACGTCCGATGGCGAACCCGTACTTCGGGTCTTCGCTAAGCTTGACCATTTCGTTGCTTACTTCTTTCTTGTGATTGTCTACCAGTTCGGTGACAAGATGGTAATCATAGTCAGCCAAGGTAGCGTGTCAACCGCTGGCGTCCCGTTTCAAGTCTTGGCCGTACAGGCGGTCTCATACCCCAAAGGCCCGTAGATGAGCCGCGTAAAGGATGACTTCCTATGGAATCCGCGAAGAGGGAGAGAACTACAGACAGCTATCATCAGCGAGTGAGTTGGACCATGGTGTGCTGTGAGAATTGTTTCGACTCGACTACTGGCTGCCTGGTGTAGTATAATAAATAGTGCTCTTTTATAAACAGATACTGCCTAGACTGCTGTCCGTTTGCTCTTCCTTAGTTCAGCAAACCCTAATTTAGAAAGAGAACTTGTTGTTGCTGTTGGGTTGTGGGTTTGTGTGGAAACCACGCAAGGTCGTTGCCGGTAGACGTTTGTGGAACACACGGGTTGAGCAACGAGTGTTGATTAGGTGTTGGCGCAACCAATGCTAGCATCTATCCACCTGTGAGTCAACGCGGTTCTCCACGGCTTATCCCACTTGACAGCTTCTCGAGTCTTGCGGCGAAGGGCGGATCCTTGACCCTGAGTTCGTCGACGCGCTTGATGGCATGCATCACGGTTGTGTGGTCTTTGTTGCCGAACAGCCCGCCGATTTCTTTGAGCGAGAGACTGAGCGTGGCGCGGAGCAGGTACATTGCCACCTGACGCGCGAGTGCGAGCTGTTTGGTGCGGCCGCCGTTGGTGATATCCTTCACTGTCACTCCGAAGTGCTCGGCGCAGGTCTTTATGATACGATTGTGGTCGACCGGCTCTTCTTCCCGGAGCAGGTCCTTCAAGGACTGCTCGGCCAGAGCGACGGTAATGGGGCGGTCGTCCAGCGAGGCGAGCGCGAGCAGCCGTATCCAGCTTCCCTCAAGCGCACGCACGCTGGTTCGGACGCGGGCGGCAATGAAGTAGGCCACGTCATCGGGCAGGTCGGCATGGTCCATGGCGGCCTTCTGTTTGAGGATGGCGATTCGCGTTTCGAGCTCCGGCGGCTGGATATCGACTACCAGCCCCGAGCCGAGCCGGGACGCAAGCCTCCCCTCGAGCGCGGGAATATCCTGCGGCGGCCGGTCGCTGGTGAACACTATCTGGCTGCCCGCGTCATGGAGAGAATTGAAGATGTAGAAAACCTCCTCCTGCAGCCGCTCCTTCCCGACCAGGTAGTGAATGTCGTCGAGCAGCAACAGGTCGAGGCCGCGGTACCGGTTCTTGAACTCCAGCCGCGTGTTCTTTTCGATGGCCTGGATGAGCTCGAGAAAGAGGTCGTCGGCGGCTGTATAGTAGACCTTCAAACCCGGCTTCTTGGCGAGCGCCAGATTGCCGATTGCCTGAGCCAGGTGGGTCTTTCCCAAGCCGACGCCTCCGTAGATAAAGAGCGGATTGTAGTTGGCTCCCGGCCGCTCGGCGACGCTTCGGGCCGCGGCCACGGCGAAACGGTTCGACTCGCCAACGACGAAGTTATCAAAGGAGAGATGCGATTGGAGCCTGTAACCGTTTTGCCTCGGGACGGGACGTCGCACCGGGGCGCGGCGTATCAACACGCCGGTATCGGCCGCATCCCGCGGGCGGAAGGAGACCGACAATTCCTGCTGGGAAACGCTGGACAGCGCTGCCCGGAGTTCCGCCGAATAATGTTGACTCAGCCAGTCGGCAAAGAAAGAATTGGGAACCTCAACCGCCAGAACACCATTCGACAACACGCAGCCCCGCGTTGGGGCGAGCCAAGTGTCGAATCCTTCTCGACTTACGCGTGGCTTCACATAGTCGAGAATGTTAGTCCAGAGCCTCTCGGCGTCAAGCGGGGTCTCGCGCCCGACGCGTGGTTGTACGCCACTGTCAGCCACACCCATCTGCAGCCCCTTTCGGAAAATATTGCGCCTTTATGCCTTGGCGACCCCGATCGAGGAGCACACCTCGACCGGTTATCCACCAACCCGTCCACATTCCCGCGCGGGCGTTACGTAGGGCAAAAAAGACACACGCCGACGGCGCGTCAGCAGTCAACCTGGAACGGATTGTAGGGTCGCTAGTTTGCCAGCGAGGATTCTAGACCCACCGGGTTAACTGTCAAGTTCAGTCTCGTGCTGCCGGAGAAAAAGGGCGGTTGCCCGGCGGGCAAACTTGGAATCCGAAAAGCGGAGTTTACGAGCAGGCTGCGGCGGCAGCCTGGCCGTACGAGAGGCCGCCGTCGTTGAGCGGGACCTGTTGGTTCCAGCACACCCGTCGTCCGCGAGAACGGAGACCGGCGACGACTCGGTGGCGGAGCAGAGAATTCTGGAATGAGCCGCCGGACAGACAGATGGTAGCGATGCCGTGCCTGCGGCAGAGGGCTTCGGCAAGATCGACCGCAGCTTTGGACAGAGTGTTGTGAAACCGGGCTGCGACTGTCGCCGGGCGCACCCCGGCGGCTGTTTCACGTGCAACATCCAACAGGATAGGCCCGGGCTTCAGCACGGCAGGGGAGACCGCGAGGTCGAGGATGTCGGGGGAGTACCAATGACCCTGTTCTTTTTGGTCAACCAGCGCCTCCAGCGCGATGGGTGCCTGCCCATCGAAGGTGGCAATCCGGCATGCGCCGGTCAACGCGGCAACGGCGTCGAACAGGCGCCCGAAGGAGGAGGTCGGCAGCCCCGATGCTTTGGTAACGGCCAGGCGCTTGGCGCCGGACTGCCCACCGGCGCGAGCCTGCTTCAGGTACGCTTTCGCCACCAGTGCGGGCACGGCCACCTCATCGCCGGCGTTCACCAAGTTGAGATAGCCTAAGTGACCAATACGCTGCCAGTTAGCCCCATCATGCACGAGCAGGAATTCGCCGCCCCAAATCGCTCCGTCGACTCCGTACCCGGTTCCGTCGAAGGCAAGCCCCAGCACCGGGCCGACCAAGTCGTGCTCCGCCATCACCGACAGGATGTGTGCGTAGTGGTGCTGTATCCTGACCAGCGGCAAGCCGAGGTCCCGGGACAGCCGTTCCGCGAGCCGGGTCGACGCGTCGTCGGGGTGCAGGTCGGCGGCCACGCGTTGTGGCCGGATGCCGGTCCATCTGGTGTACTTGGCGAGCGTGTCGAGCCAGAACTCTTCCCCGGCGGCGGTTGCGACCGTGCCGAGGTGGGGACTTAAGAACGCCCGGCCGTCGGCGGCCAGAACAAAGGTGTTCTTGAACTCGCCCCCGACCGCGAGCACCGGGTGTTTCACGTGAAACATCCGACCTAGCGGGACGGGTTGGGGCGCGTAGCCGCGTGCGCGCCGGACGAGCACCGGGCGGGACGAGTCCTTCGCTTCCGCCAGCACGACCGAATCGTCGCAGCGGTTGGCGATCGGCCGGTCGTGGGTCAGAACCAAGTCAGGCACGCCAGGCAGCGCCTCAGCCAGCTCGTGCTCCTCGGCAACGATCGGGTCGTCTCGGCGATTGGCGCTGGTCATCACCAAAACCGCCGGTTTGCCTCTCCGGCTTCGCAGCCGTGCGAAGAGGACTGCATGCAATGGCGTGTATGGAAGCATCACGCCCAGGCGGTGGTTGCCCGGAGCAACCAAGTCGGAGACACGGAGCCTTGGGCGAGGGGCTTTCGGCAGCAGGACGACCGGTGCGGCGGCCGAGAGCAACGTTGCCCTGGCGAGTGGGCTGACGCGGCAGAACTGGCGAGCTACGGTTGGGTTTTCACACATCAGGGCGAAGGGTTTGGCCGGACGGTGCTTACGCTTTCGCAGGAGCGCTACCGCGTGACGATTGGTGGCGTCGCAGGCGAGCTGGTACCCGCCCAAGCTCTTGATGGCGACGGTCTTGCCTTTGAGTAGGGCCTCCATCGCGGCCTCAATCGGGGGCACACGAGGCTGAGTCGGCGTAGTCGCGAGTCTGGGCCCGCAAACCGGGCAGGCAATGGGCTGAGCGTGGTAGCGCCGGTCGGCGGGGTCGGTGTATTCCTGCCGACACTGCGGGCACATCTTGAACCCGGCCATCGCTGTATTCGGCCGGTCATAGGGAAGGTGCCGGATAATTGTGTAGCGCGGCCCGCATTGCGTGCAGTTGGTGAACGCATAGCCGAAACGGCGATTCCGCGGGTCCTCGATCTCACTGCGGCAGTCCTGGCAGACGGCAAGGTCCGGCAGGACGTCGACCCCGGAGCCGGATTCGGTGCGACTGGGTTTGATGCTGAAGTCCCGATACGACCGGGTCTGTACGCTTGCGACTCGGAACGACGTAATCGCGGCCAGCGGCGGCGGAGCTTGTTTGAGCTGGTCGAGGAAGCGGCGGGCGTTCCGACCTTGCGCCAGGATGACAACGCCCTGGCTTGAGTTGCGGACGTACCCGAGGATGCCGAGGGTCCTTGCCACCCGGTAGACGTAGGGTCTGAATCCTAGTCCTTGGACCTGACCCTGAACTACCGCCCTGTAGCCGTTAACCGACAAGAGCCTCGTGTTCTGTGGCTAAGACATTGAAAGAGAAGAGCTTACGCTTCGGGGTTTTCTGAGGTCAGTCCTTCTTTGCCGGCTCTTCGGCCGCCGGTTTGGGCTTCAGGTCATCGAGTTCCGGGTTCGGTACCGGCTCGATCAGTTCTTCCTCGTCTTCGGGGAGATCGAGAACGTTCTTCTCGTCCTTCTTGTAGGCGAGGACCGCAAAGTTGATGGTCGTACCGGTGAACCAGACCGAGAGGCCGTATCCCACTACCATGATGGCGATGAGGTAGAAGAGGACGCCGAGGAGCAAGGCGGTTAGGTCCTGGCTCCAGCCGAGCGCTACGTAGTCGCCGGGGAGGTAGATTTGCGGGAAGCCGTAGAGGTTCATTTCATCAAGGAAAGTCTGGTGGAACAACTGAGGACACCAGTCCGGTACGGCCAGCTTGAAGTAATACGCCGCGTTGCCTATCGCGTCGGCCAGTTTCTCGCCCATGAAGGCCCCGGTGATAGCGTAGCCGATCCTGCCGGCGACGCTGGTCGCGAGCCCGAGCAGGAAGGAACCGGTCTTGGCGAGCAGGATCGTCGTGGCGGTATACCAGACAAGGCGTGCCGGTTGCTCGTTGACGCAGGAGAAAACCTCGAAAAGGGTGTCGAATGTATCAGAGTGGGTGGCGCCGACGACACTCGGGCCCAGCAGCAGCGAGAAGGTGAAGACCACCAGCAGGTAGACGATGAAGAGCGAGGCAACAAAGGCCAGAATCGCCAGCAGCCCGACGAATATCTCGCCAGCGGCGGGTATCGCGCCAAGCAGGCTGAAGATGAGTCCGAAGACCACGATCAGCGCAACGAAGGCTAGAATCAGAAGCGGGCTCGTCAGCACCGCCGCGCTGTTCTTGAACGCAAACCGGAACGCCTCCTTTGCCTCATAGAACTCATCCCCGCGCAGTTGCTCGTAGGCGACCTTGGAGACCGCGGTGCCGGTTATCAGCAGCACGCAAAGGAACCAGGCCACCGCTGCCGCGAATATGACCCAGGAGTACCAGGGGAACCCGTAATCAAACGGGGACGGGAACGGCAAGAGCCGGAACGTCTGCCAGACGGTCAGGAAGTCGGTGCCGGCGGCCGCGTATGCTACATAGGTGAGTATCGTGTACCCCGCGAACCCAAAGAGCAGGCCGAGGGACACCATCCAGACTTTCTTGGCCGAGAAGCCGAGACGCAGGGCGCGGAATACGTCTTTGTAGCTCCAGTGGAGTTTCGTCATCTAGTGCCTCCTATTATCATCCGTGCAGTTCGTCCTTACCTGAACAGTTTCATGAACAGCACCAACACCAGGAAGAGCAGAACGATCGCTACCCAGAGTATCCAACGCAGCGGCAGGCGGTACCGCCGCTCCGGGAAGAAACGGCGCTTGAATTGAATCACGTTCGAAGCCCATTCCCGGGTCGGGTGCCCGAACGCAACAACCCGCGCAGACCGAGGTTCTGCACTCAGTATGCTATTCGGTGCGGCCTCTTTGTCAAGGTCAGTGCAAGTGGCTGTGGCTACGCCGGTCGGACGCCGAGGATCTCGTCGAGCAGCTGCGCCTGAATGTTGCCGCCCGTGACCAGGCAAACGGAGAGGCCGCGTTCCTCCCGGGGTGTGTCAAGGGCCGCGGCCAGCGCGAGCGCGCCCGCGCCTTCGGAAACGACGCGACTTTCTGCCGCCAGAACGCGGATTGCGGCGCGCACCTGCGCCTCCGTCACGACCGCGACGCTGTCTACGGTTTTGCGCAGCAGCGGATAGAGCTGGTCGGTCGTGAACGGGACCGCCACGCCGTCGCAAACGGTAGGGCGGGGTTCGATCCAGACCGGCCTGCCTTCGTGGAAGCTCTGCGCGAGGGAGGGGTATGACTCGGTCTGAACCCCGACAACCCTGGTCCCGGGATTGAGCATCCCGACCGCGCCGCCGACACCTGAGGCCAGCGCACCGCCGCCGACAGGTACGAAGACGGTCTCGACGTCGGGCAGGTCTTCGATGATCTCGAGGCCGATGGTCGCATGGCCCGCGATCATCGCCGGCTCGGTCCAGGGGTGGAGGAAGGCGTAGGGCTCACTCTGCCACCCGGCACTGAAGATGTAGTCAACCAGCTCGTCGAATGGAACCAGCACGACTTCGACCCCGCGTTCGCGTAGCGCCTGCACCTTCACCTCCGGGGCGTAGTCGGGGAGGATGCTCCGGCAGGTCGTCCCGAAAACCCGGGCGCAGTGGGCGAGGGCGAGAGCCGTGTTGCCCGCGCTGAAAGTGGAGAACCCGCGCCGGAGCTCCTCCGGTGAAAGCCCGGCCGCCCAGTTGTACACGCCGCGGATCTTGAACGACCCGGCCGGCTGTTCGACCTCGGATTTGAGGAAGACCCCACTGTCTTCGGGGCCGAAAGGAGTGAGCGACGTGCGCCGTGCGACGTCCTTGATCCGCTCGCTGGCTTTGCGAATGGTGTCAATGGTTGGCGCCCTCACCGGCGGTTCGCCCCAACCGGTCGGGCGTCGGTCCGCGGCCTGCTGCATGCCGGCAGATGATAGACCTCGGCACCGGTTTTGTCAAGCCCGCCCGGGCGCAGAAGATGGGCGCGGCCCGGTCAGGGCCGCGCCCAAGGGGGTCACACCTCGCTTTCAGTCGGTCAAGACGACCTTCGCGGTCGAGGACGAGCCGCGGTCGGTCAATAGCACGTGATGGACGCCCGCCGCCTCGCGGCCGAGCCTGTTGGCGTAGGCACTTTGTGCAGACGTCCACCAGTCAACTACGGTTCGGATGTTTGGGCCTGCCGATGACTTCGCGGACGGGAGTGGGTGCCCGCTGGGAAGCGGCTTGCCTCAGCAACAAATATTAGCTCCCCGGCAGCCCGAAGTCAACCAGAGAAAGAGGACATGTTCCAGTGCCCGGGAGGTCCCGGCGTAGGAGCGGAAACATAGCGTCGGAGGGCCCGGATAACTGGTTCCTGAACCGCCCGGTGCCCGCTACTCGAGGGCCACGAACCGGGCCGAGGACCCGGCAGCGCGGAAACAGCAGTCGCCAGGACTGACGGCAGCCCCAGAGAAGTCGGACCCGTCCTAGGTCACCAAACGGCCAGAACCGCCAACAGCAACACGCCCACAGCTTTCACCTCACCAATCACCGGAAGGGCAGGGCTCAACGGGCTGTGCCTGTGGGTATCTACCGAGCTTCATGACGAGCTTTCGGATGAGCTTTCCGGCGAGCCATCGGGGGCGTTTTCGACTTTCGGGCTGTACCGGGTTCCTGAATGCTCGATCAGGCGGTCGGACTCGGTTTCATCCGAGGGCATCCGGCGTGCCTACGCCGGACAATGAGAAGAACCCGGCGGGTGGCCGGGTACGTACTTGTGCGCCCAGCATGGGCGCTGACTTGAGAGGGAGAGTCTCCATCACGGAGGTTGATTGCACCAACCGCTAGCCAGAGGCAACTGCGTCACCGCGACGTGGGGTGCGAAGGAAGCCGGAGGCAAAACTGCGCTCTGAGGAACACGAATCCCATACGATGCCGGGTCAGCCGGGCAAGCTGGCGGGTAACAGCGAAGCCCGATGCAATCAAAGGCTGGCAAGGTAGATGGAGCAGGGATGCAGGGGAAGTCAGCGTTCTATCTGGGGAAACCTGCCGCCATGCGGTCCTCGGACTGCAACCCCAATTGCGAGGTTGGGTTGAGGTGGCAGGAGTCAGCCGAGGCCATAGTACCGGTGTGACGGCATCGGGAAGGACCGAACGTCGAGGAGG